>DQOE01000421.1 GCA_015658765.1 Verrucomicrobiota bacterium
CCTTAGCCTCAGGAGAGACGGCCTCATCGGTCAGGCAGCCAATGGCATCGCGCACCTGTTCATCGGTCAGCGCTGTGCTGTCGGCCAATTGTTTGGTCAGGGTGTCCAACATGGGCAGGACGATACGCCTGCTACCGTCGCTTGGCCAAGCCCGAGTTGCGTTTTGGCCGGAGTCGTGGGATGCTCAGCCAAGCTTGACGATGGGCAAACAAAAGATCGTGATCCCGGGCGGCGACGGCTTCATCGGCCGGCATGTCACCCGGCATTTTGCGGCCGAGGACTGGGATGTGGTGGTGCTCTCCCGGCAACATCATGAGCACCGGGAGGGCGTTCGCTTCGTTTGGTGGGACGGTGCCAACCTCGACGCGTGGGCCGATGAACTTGACGGCGCGGCGGCCGTCATCAATCTCGCCGGCCGCACGGTCAACTGCCGGTACGGCAAAAAAAACCGGCGGCAGATTTACAAGTCGCGAGAGTCCTCCACCGAGGTGATCGGCGAGGCGATCGCGGAGTGTGCCGCGCCGCCGCCGGTGTGGTTCAACGCCAGCTCGGCGACGGTTTACCGGCACGCGCTCGACCGCGACATGGACGAGGCCACCGGCGAGATCGATCCCGTGCCGGAAGGCGGCCCGGGGAACAAGTGGGAGTTCTCCGTCGACGTTGTGAACCGCTGGGAGCGGGCGCTGTTCAACGCGGCAACGCCGGACACGCGCCGCATTGCGATGCGCCTGTCGATGGTGTTCGGCACCGGCGCGGGCGGGGTGTTCGAGGCGTTTCGCAACATCACCCGGTTCGGGCTTGGCGGCACGCAGGGGCCGGGCACGCAGTACGTCAGTTGGCTGCACGTGGACGATTTTTTGCGAATGCTCGACTGGTGCCTCGATCACGGGGAACTCAGCGGGCCGATCAACATGTGCTCGCCCAACCCGATGCCGAACCGCGAGTTCATGCGGGCGTTCCGCGAGGCGTGCGGCGTGAAGTACGGCCTGCCAGCGTCGGCGTGGATGCTCGGGATCGGCGCATTCTTCATGCGGACCGAGACGGAGTTGCTGCTGAAAAGCCGCCGAGTGGTGCCGGGCAGGTTGCTCGAGTCCGGCTTTGAGTTCAACCACCCCACCTGGCCGGAGGCCGCAAAAGAAATCGAACGTTCCTGGCGCGCCTGAGCGCGGCCGCTACTCCTTTGTGATGACCTCGTCGAGGTTCAGGATGAGGCTGGTGATGCCGGTCAGCGCGGCAACCTGCGCGCCGTCGAGCGCTTGATCCGGCTTGGCTTCGCCGATGGATAACAACTCCTTCACCGACTCCGGATTGCCGGCGTAATGCGTTTGCAGCTTGGCCAGGCGCCTGGCCAGAAGGTCGATTTCAGCGCGCCTGGCCGGCCGGCCGGTGGCGATCGCCAGCGCCTGGCCAAGCCGGTCGGCGTCACTGCCCGGTTGCCGCAGCAGTTGCTCGGCGAAGCAGCGGGCGGCCTCGACGTAGGTGGTGTCGTTGAGCAGGTTGAGCGCGTGCATCGGGGTGTTGGTGCGGCTGGGGCGCACGGTGCAGACGCGCCTTGCCGGGTTGTCGAAAAACATCGCCGGCTTCACCGAGCGCCGCCAAAACGTGTAGAGGCTGCGCCGGTAGAGCGACTCGCCGCCGGAGCGCTTGTAGACGATTTTCCCGAAACTGAAGTCGGACCAGACACCGGGCGGCTGGTACGGCTTGACCGGCGGGCCGCCCGTTCGCTCCACCAGCAACCCGGCGAGTGCAAGCGCCTGGTCGCGGATGGTTTGCGCGCTCATGCGAAGGCGCGCGCCTCGGGCGATGAGCCGGTTTTGCGGGTCGCGCTCGAGCAACTCCGGCGTCACGGCGGAGACCTGCCGGTACGCCGCGCTGGTGACGATGAGGCGGTGGAGGTGCTTCACGTTCCAGCCGGACTGCACGAACTCGGTCGCAAGCCAGTCGAGCAGCCGGGGGTGTTCCGGCCGTTCGCCCTGCACGCCGAAGTCCTCGGTGGTCTTGACAAGGCCGATGCCGAAGAAATGTTGCCAGTAACGGTTCACCGTCACGCGGGCGGTGAGCGGGTGATTAGGATCGGTCAGCCAACGGGCGAGGTCGAGCCGGTTGGCGCGCCCGCGCTTGGCCAAGCCGGGGAGGCTGGCCGGGACGCCGGGCTGGATGGACTGGCTCTTGTCCGGCTGATCGTAAACGCCGCGCACGAGCAGGAAGGTGTCGCGCGGCTTGGCCGAGTCGCGCATGACCATGGTGCTGCCCAGCGAGTCGTTGAGTTTTTTGATCGCCGCGCGGGTGGTTTCCCCGCCGCGCCTGGCCGCGATGAAGTCCGGCATGAGTGAACGATGATGCCGGGCGAGCGAGTCGCGCTGCTTGGCCAGGCGCTTGGCCGGGGACGTGCTGAGAATGTGAACGATCTCCCCCGGCAGCCCGTCGCGTATCTCGATCGACGGCTCGGTCGCGGCAGTGACGGAGACGCGGAAGCGCCCGAGCAGATGCTTCTTCGCATCGTGCTTATGCCGGAGCCGCAACGTGAATCGCGTGCCTTCGCCGGCCGGCCAGGTTTCTTTCAAGCGAAACACGGCCTTGCGTGGCTGGTTGTAATCGAAGTCCTTTTTCCAGATGCCCCAGCCGGACTTGGGATCGCCATCGATCGCGCCGGTCACCGGCAGGCCGTCCTGGTTGAACTCCGCAACAGCGCTGGCGAACGGCAGCGGCTCGAGTTTACCCGGCCGGCCCCTGGTGCTGACGCGCACGAAAAACCGGATCGACGTCTGCGCGTTGGGCACCTCCTCGAGCGCGCCGGTGTCCGGCCCGACGGTGGCCCTGAATCGGGTGTAGCCCTCCGGCAGCACGAAGATGACGCGCGACTTGGCGTGGGTTCCGATGCCCCACTTGAGCGGTCGGCCGTCGATGCGCTGCGGCTCACCCTTCGCGTTGCGATCCTTTAGGACTTCGCGGTAGTCGGTCGTCGCGGAGTGCCAGTCGAGCTCGGTCAACTTGAGGGTGCCGTCGGGGCCTTCTAGAATCGGTTCGCCCCAGTTGGCCCAGTCGGAGGAGATGCCGTTGTCGCCGTCGCCGACGTCGAGCACGAGCAGTCGTTGGCCGGTGAGGTCAATGTCGATCCGCTTGGCGCCCTTTTTCATCAGGCCGCTGTCGAAGCGTTGCTCGAGGTTGCCGAGGTCGAGCTCGTTGATACCGGGCTGCAACTCGAAACCGGTCAGCACGAAATTGCCCTCGCGTCCGGGGCCGCCACCTTTCAAGCTCGGGTCGGTCAGCGTCTCGAGCCGGATGCCCCTGATGCCGGCGAGATCGGTGCTGAACGTGAGCGTGTAGTCGTCGTTGTCCGGCAGTTTGCCGGTGGCGAGCACCGAGGCGTCGTCCTGTATCTTCAACTCACTGCCGTTGGCCGACTCGGCGGAGTCCGGCTTGAGCCGCCGCCAGCCATCGAGCCGTCCGGTTTGCTCGATCTCCCTGCGCAAAGGTGTCTCCCATTGTTCACGCTCGACATCGAATCTTGCCAAGGGCTGGTTGAGCACGGCTTGGTGCCCGGCCAGCGTGGTCTCGAGTTGCTTGAGCTTGGCCGCCTGTTCCGGCGTGGGCACCTTGATGGTAGGCTCCATGTCGCCGCCGCCGCGCTCCGGCAGTGCGTTGAAGAACGCAAACAACCGGTAAAACTCGTTCTGCGAAATTGGGTCATACTTGTGGTCGTGGCAGCGCGCGCAACCGACGGTGAGGCCGAGCCAGACAGTGCCGGTCGTCTCGACGCGATCGACGACGTACTCGACCTGCGTCTCGGCGGCGATCGCGCCGCCCTCGCCGTTGAGCATGTGGTTGCGGTTGAAGCCGGTGGCGATGAGCTGGCCGAGCGACGGCTTGGGCAGCAGGTCGCCGGCGAGCTGCTCGATGGTAAATTGGTCGAACGGCATGTTGCGGTTCAGCGCATCGACGACCCAGTCGCGCCAGTGCCACTGGTTGCGGGTGCGGTCGGCCTGGAAACCGTTGGTGTCGGCGTAGCGGGCGGCGTCGAGCCATGCCTGCGCCATGTGCTCGCCATAGCGAGGCGACGCAATCAGTCGATCGACCAAGCGCTCGTAGGCGCGTGGCGACGGGTCGGCGGCGAACGCCTCGATCTCGGCCGGCGTCGGCGGCAGGCCGGTGAGGTCAAGCGTGGCGCGTCGGATGAGCGTGCGCCTGGCCGCGACCGGCGACGGCGCGAGCTGCCCGGCGCGGAGCCTGGCCAGGATGAAGTGGTCGATCGCGTTGAGCGGCCAGCCGCCTGCCCGCGCTTGGCCAAGCGGAAGGCCGGAGCGCTTGGCCGGGATGAAGGCCCAGTGGTTTTGCCACTTGGCGCCCTGCTCGATCCAGCGCCGGACCAACTCCTTCTCGCTGTCGGTGAGAGCACGGCCGGAGTCGGGCGGCGGCATGAGGTCGTCCGCGTCGGCGGTGGTGATGCGGCGGTAAGCCTCGCTCTCGCTTGGCTTGCCGGCGACGAACGGGCGCACGCCGTCCTCGTCACGAAACGCGTCGGCCTCGGTGTCGAGCCGCAACTTGGCCTTGCGCTTGTTGGCGTCCGGCCCGTGGCATTGGTAACAGTTGTCGGAGAGGATCGGGCGGATGTCGCGGTTGAACTCGACGGGGCCGCCGTCAACGGCATGGGCTGGGTTGCAAACGAACGGAAACAGGCCGGCAAGCAAGGTTGCCACGGCCAGCGAGTGCCGGGCCGGTTGGCGTTTCCATCGCGTCACGGTTTGACGCTCGGGGAGTTGGTGGCGGATGGCTTGACCGGCGCGGGTGGCAGGTCATTTATTTTCAACTCGAGCATCCCGCGCGATGGCTTGTACTCGGCTGCCGGCAGGTCGTTGACCCAGTCGCCGCTTCTGAGTGCCTCGCGCTGGTCATTTTTGGCATCGACCACCAGCAAGACCGTCGAGGCGATCAGGATCAGCACGATCAAAGGCAGCCAGATGCTCCAGTTGACGCGCGTCAGAAAAAGCGTGAGTTGATAGACGAACCCTTTTTTGCCCGGAGACAGCGCGGGGTCGCTGGCCAGCGCATCCGTGCCGCCAAGCTCGTGGTTGAGCTGGACGACCACCGGGGCCGAGTCGATCTTGAGAACCCGGCAGTAGGAACGGACGAACCCGCGCACGAACACCGGGGCGTCGAACTTGTCGAAATCCCCCTCCTCGAGGGCCAGCACGTGGTTGGTGCGGATTTTAAGCTCGCCGCCAATGTCCTCGAGCGACTTGCCCTGCTCCTCGCGGGCGGTCCTCAATTGGTCTCCAACGGATGGCATCCTGCCCGTTTTCTAGCGGGAAAAGCCTCCATGCACAATCCCGAAGAAGCGGTTTTTGCCCACGCTTGGCCAAGCGGCTGGCGGGGAGGAATTGCGTTTGATGCGCTTGGCCGGCTTGTTATTGTTTTGCGGACGCTGAACTAATTTAATTCATGACACCCGACCAGATTGCCGTTATTGGACTGATTCTCGTGATGTTCGCCCTGTTCGCATGGAACAAGTGGCGCTACGACGTCGTGGCAGTCATCGCGCTGGTGGCGTTGGTGGCGCTGGACGCGATCCTCGGGGGTGAAACGTCCAAACTGGTCGAGGAGCCCAAGCGGGTGCTGGAGGGGTTCGGGCATCCGGCGGTGGTGACCGTGGCGGCGGTGCTGATCATCAGCCGGGCGCTGCGCAACTCCGGCGTGGTGGACCAAATCTCGCGCAGCGTGATGCCGTTCACGAAAAACCAGATCCCGCATATCCTCAGCCTCTCGCTGGTGGTCATGGTTTTGTCCGCCTTCATGAACAACGTCGGCGCGCTCGCGCTCATGCTACCGGTCGCGCTGAAGACGGCGGTCGACCGCCAGCGCTCGCCCACCATCCTGCTGTTGCCGATGGCGTTTGCCAGCATCCTCGGCGGCATGATGACGATGATCGGCACACCGCCGAACATCATCATTGCCAACCTGCGTGCGGAGCTCACCGACGAGCCGGCGTTTGGCTTGTTTGCTTTTTCGCCGGTCGGCGGCTTGGTGGCGATTGCCGGTCTGCTGTTTATCGTGCTCGTCGGTTGGCGGCTGATCCCCGCCAAGTCGCACAAGAAACCGGGCATGGAATCGCTGTTCCAAATCGACGATTACATCACCGAGATCAGCACTCCGGACGGTTGCAAATGGATCGGCAAAACGGTGACCGAAGTAGAGGAACTCGTCGGCGAAAAAATGACCCTCTTCGGCTTCATCCGAAAGGACGACAAGGTTCTGCCACCCAACCCGGACGGCATCATTCAGGAGGGCTGCCGGTACGTGGTCAAGGCCGACC
>DQOE01000342.1 GCA_015658765.1 Verrucomicrobiota bacterium
ACTCATCTCCTGCAGAGCAACCGGTCAAGAATGCGGAAGCGGTGAGCAGGGCCGACGATATACAAAAAAACAGAATTGTTTTCATTTGGCTAAACTGCCCCAGCGCCTGGCCCGGCGCAAGTCTTTTTTGTAAATAGTTTGAAATGGCCCGCCGCGTTGCCTAGCCTGCCGCGCATGAAATCATGGCTGCTTGGCGTTGCGTGCGCCACATTGGTTTTCGTTTCGGGTTGCGGTTCCGAGTCCGGCGACTCCTCCGGCAATGGCTTGTCGATCGTGGTCATCCCCAAGGGTACGACGCATGAATTCTGGAAGTCGATCCACGCCGGGGCCATCAAGGCCAAGCAGGAACTCGAGGCCGCCGGTCAGCCGGTGAAGATCATCTGGAAAGGCCCGCTCAAGGAGGATGACCGCGACGAGCAGATCAAAGTTGTCGAGAACTTCATTGCCCGCGGCGTGGACGGCATGGTGCTGGCGCCACTCGATGACAAGGCGCTCGTCCGCCCGGTGGAGACGGCAGGCAAAGCCGACATCCCGGTCGTCATCATCGACTCCGGTTTGCAGACGGACAACTACGCCAGCTTCGTCGCGACCGACAACGCTCTCGGCGGCCGGATGGGCGGCGCGCGCTTGGGCAAGCTGCTCGGCGGCAAGGGCAACGTGCTGCTGCTGCGGTACGCCGTCGGCTCGGCCAGCACGACCAAGCGCGAGCAGGGATTCCTCGACGAAATGAAAGAGAACTTTCCCGGCATCAAGGTGCTGTCGTCCGACCAATACGCCGGGGCCACCCGCGACTTGGCCTACACCGTCTCGCAAAACCTGCTAAGCCGCTACGGCAACGAGGTGAACGGCATATTTTGCCCGAACGAATCGGTGACCGTCTCGATGACGAAGGCCGTGCGCGACATCGGCAAGGCTGGTGGCATGGTGAAAATCATCGGATTCGACACCAGCGTGCAGTCGTTGCGCGACCTCAAGTCGGGTGACGTTGCGGGGCTCGTCGTGCAAAACCCGGTCAAGATGGGCTACCTCGGCGTGATGACACTGGTCGAGCATCTCGGCGGCAAGGCGGTGGCCAAGCGCATCGACACCGGCGTGGCGCTTATCACCAGCGAAAACATGACCGAGCCCGACATGCAGGAACTCCTCAACCCGCCCCTGGAGAAATACCTCGGCACCGGCAACTGAGTGCCGCCCGAATGGCAGAGGATTCATCCAGCAACCCCCCGCTTCCCCGCCTGCGAATCGACCGGGTGGCCAAGCGCTTCGGCCCGACGATCGCGCTGGACGGAGTGAGCCTCGAGGTCGCCGCCGGGGAAGTCCACGCGCTCATCGGCGAAAATGGTGCTGGCAAAAGCACGCTGATGAAAGTGCTCAGCGGCGCGCATCGGGCGGACACCGGCAGCCTCACGCTCGACGGCCAGGCGTTTGAGCCAAGCGATCCACTGCACGCGCGCAACAGCGGCGTGGCGATGATTTATCAGGAGCTCAACCTCGCGCCCGATTTGTCGGTGGAGGAAAACATCCTGCTTGGCCGTGAGCCGGCCACGCTTGGCTGGATCAGCCACGGCGAGCGCCGCCGCTTGGCCAAGCGAGCGCTGGAGGAAATTGGCCAGCCGCAAATGCCACTCGACACCCCGATCCGGGCGCTCACCATCGCCCAGCAGCAACTCGTCGAGATCGCCCGCGCGCTTGTCGGCGAACCGCGCGTGCTCATCATGGACGAGCCGACCAGCAGCCTCACACAAGTCGATACTGAAAACCTGTTTGGCGTGATCGAGCGCATGAGCCAGCGCGGCGTGAGTGTCATTTACATCAGCCATTTCCTCGAGGAATGCCAGCGCGTGGCCAGCCGCTACACGGTGCTGCGCGATGGCCAAAGCGTTGGCACCGGCGCAATGGCCGAGGCGAGTCTCGAGCAGATTATCCAGCTCATGGTCGGCCGGGAAATTGATGAAATTTATCCGCGCACGAGCCGCTCCGCCGGCGAGCCGGTGCTCGAGTTGAGCGGTGTCGCCGGCTTGGCCAAGCCAAGTTGCGTGAACCTCACGTTGCGCGCCGGCGAAATCGTCGGCGTGTTTGGCTTGGTCGGCGCGGGGCGCACGGAGACGCTGCGGGCGGTGTTCGGGCTCGATCGCTTGGCCAAGGGCAGCGTGACTGTTTTTTCGCGGGAGGCGACCCACTCGACACCGGCCAAGCGCCTGGCCAACGGCGTTGGTTTGCTCAGCGAAAACCGGAAGGAAGAGGGCCTGCTGCTCAACCGCAGCGTCGCCGATAACCTGACGCTGACGCGCCTCGGCCCCGTGTCGCGGCTTGGCCTCGTGAGCGATGCAGCACAGGTGGCCGCCTCGGAAAAATGGATGGCCAAGCTCGACGTGAAGGCGTCGGGTGCCGCCCAGCCGGTCGGCGAGTTGTCGGGTGGCAACCAGCAGAAAATCGCGCTTGGCCGGCTGCTGCATCACGATGCGAGAATCCTGCTGCTCGACGAGCCGACGCGCGGCATCGACGTCGGCAGCAAGGCGCAGATTTACCGGCTAATGAACGAGTTGGCCGGGCAGGGGAAGGCGCTCGTGTTCGTCAGCTCGTACCTGCCGGAGTTGCTCGGCGTGTGCGACCGCATCGGCGTGATGTGCCGGGGCGAACTTTCGGAGGTGCGCCCTGTCGCCGACTGGAGTGAGCAGGAAATCATCCGCACCGCCGTTGGCCAAGCGGAGCCGAAGGAGGTGGCGGCATGAATTTTCCGAGGCTCGGCAGTCGTGATTTTTTGAAAGCCGTCCGTCCGTTTGCCGGGCTGTTCGTTGTGCTGCTGCTGTTTGCGCTGGACGGCGAGTTACGGTCGCTGTTTTTCAAGGGCAGCAATTTCAAAATGATCCTCACGCAGACGGTCATCGTGGCCATCGGCGCGATGGGGATGACGATGGTGATCGTGAGCGGCGGCATCGACCTGAGCGCCGGGTCGGTGGTCGCGTTGTGCAGCGTGGTGACGGCCAGGCTGATTGAGCAGGGGCACGGCTTAGCGGCAGTGCTCACGTTGACGGTGCTGGCCGGCGGGTTGGCCGGCCTGGCCAACGGCGGTATCATCACGACGGTTCGCATGATGCCGTTCATCGTCACGCTGGGGATGATGGGCATCGCGCGCGGCATCTCCAAGTGGCTTGCCAACAACCAGACCGTCAACCCGGAGTCATGCTGCGGGGCAGATCTTTGTCGATGCCCGGGTTTCGCCATGGAGTCGGTGAAGCAGTTCATGGCCTACGAGTCGCCGCTGACATTTTTCCCGCTGCCGGACGGTGTGTGGCTGGTGCTTGGCCTCGCGGTGGTGATGGCCGTGGTGCTGCGCTCGACCGTGTTTGGCCGATACGTGTTCGCCATCGGCTCGAACGAGGACACCGCGCGGCTGTGCGGCATCCGCGTGAACGTCAACAAGGTGGCGATTTATGCCTTGGCCGGCGCGTTTTTCGGCTTGGCCGGGGTGATGCAGTTTTCGCGGCTGACACAGGGCGATCCCTCGGTGGCGATCGGCTTGGAATTGCAGATCATCGCCGCGGTGGTCATTGGCGGCGCGAGCTTGAGCGGCGGTGCGGGCAGCATTCCCGGCTCGGTGATCGGCGCGTTCATGATGGCCTGCCTCGCCAACGGCTCAGGCATCAAGGATTGGCCCAACTACATGCAGGAAATCATCATCGGCGTGGTGATTATTCTGGCTGTCGGCATGGACAAAGTGGAGCCCATGCTGCAGCGCTACTTTAAGCGAGTGAAATAGTTGCAGATGCCCCGCGCTTGGCCAAGTGCGGGAGGCAGTTTAGGATGCGGCTTTCGGTGGCCAAGGGGTTTATAAAAATAGCCGGGGCAAGGGAGCATAATCTCAAGAATCTGACGCTTGAGATTCCCCGTGACAA
>DQOE01000340.1 GCA_015658765.1 Verrucomicrobiota bacterium
GAGCAGTTCATCCATCACATGCAGGAATTGGAGGCCGAGCCGAAGGCTCACGTGGCTTATTTCCGTGAAGCATGGACGAGCCGGCATGACAACTCGGTGCGTGTCACGCTGGATCGGCAGACGCGGATTGAGGTTGAGCCCAAGGCGCATTTGGTCACTCAAATGAAAGACCCGAAGTTTGTGTTTGGCGACAATGTGGTGCTGGAGTTGAAGTTCACCAACCGCTTCCCGGACTGGTTCCGCGAACTGGTCAGGATATTTGGCTTGGTGCAATGTGGCGCGGCCAAGTACGTCGATGGCGTCACCGTGTTGGGCGAACAATCCGTCCGGGAAGGTCTGGATTCCAGCGGTAGGCCGATCCCTCACTCAAGGGAAGGGGTTTCCGTCACCTAACGATTAATGGATCACTGGTTTTTACAGGGAGACTACACTCCAATTCCCACGGATGTTCCCATGATGCTCATGGGGTTGCTGCTGGCGTTTGTCTGCGGGCACGCCATCGCCTGGGTTTATATGTTCACCCATACCGGGCTGTCCTATTCCAAGTCGTTCGTGAACTCGCTGGTGGTGATCCCCACGATCGTCTCGATGGTGATGCTCGTCCTGTCCAACAACCTGGTGACGGCTTTCGGCTTGATGGCCATCTTTGCCATCGTGCGTTTCCGCAATGTTCTCAGGGACACGCTGGACACCTCGTTTGTCCTGTCGGTCATCGTCATCGGCATGGCCTGCGGCACGTTAAAGTTTGCGACGGCCATAGCCGGATGCATGATGATCTGCCTGATTATGTTTTACATTCGGTTGACCTCGTTCGGTACCCGGCATCGGTACGACACCATTCTCAACCTTCATTGGGAGCGCCCTGCCCCGGAAATTAGAGCGTTGGACGACATATTTGGGCGCCATACCCGCCGTTCCCGTTGTGTGAGCGAGCGAACGGTTGACGGTTCCTCAGGGGTGGATTTTTCCTATCGGCTGCTTTTGCGCGATCCTTCACGCCTGGAGGATCTGCTGGTCGAGTTGCGAGAGATGGACGGCGTGTCCCGAGTCACCGGACTGAAGGCGGAGGCGGAATCAGAGGTCTAGCATATGAGCGATAAACAGCCCATCCCCATCCCAGCCGAACAAAGATGGCAGGACTTCCGGCAGGTCACCCTGCCGGTCATCGTGTTTCTGATCTGCATCGCCGGGGTGATGGTTCTTTGGTTGAGCAGCGTCAGCCCGTCCTCCGTGGTGGGTGAGGCGCGTTCCGAGAATATCATACTCTCCAGCCCCCGCGCCGGGTTGTTGACAAAGGTTTCCGTTGGCCGTTTCGATACCGTGAAAAAAGGCGACCCGATCGCCTCCATTGATTACTCGATGGATCCGAACTTTGCCGACGCGACCGTGGAGTGGGTCCGGGCACAGGTCGATTTGCTCACCCTGACCATCGACCCCATGCAGCGGGCGCGAACCGCCTTGAGCTACAACCAGCTTCGATTGGACTGGTTGAACGAGCGGACATCCGTCGCCGCCTTGAAGATCGAACTCCAAAATTCCGAGAAAGAGTTTCAGCGAATTGAGACCCTGTTCGAGGACACGCTCGTTTCAGAGTCAGTTTACAACAAGGCCATGACGGATCGCGACAGCTACGCCGTGCAGGTCCAGCAAAAAACCGAGTTGGTCGCCTCGATAGAGCAAGCCCTGCGCGAGGCACAGGATAACGATCCGGCAAGCCAGTTGGACCAAGAACAAATCAAGCGACTCGACCAAGGCTTGAGCCGCGTGGAGGAGTTGCTGAATGACATTATTTTATTGTCCCCAATCGACGGCGAAATCGGGAGCATCAGCAAACAAACCGGCGAGAGCGTCCGGCCGGGTGAGACCATCGCCACCATCAGTTCCTCGCAGGTCAAGAAGATCGTCGGGTACGTCCCGCAGCCCATTTACCTGGAGCCCAAGGTGGGAATGGAGGTTGAAATAAGGACGCGGCGTCCCACCACATCCGGCCTCTTTTCCTGGTTGGGAGTCGACAGGCAAGTCGCCCGGGCCAAGGTGTCCAAGGTCAGCAACCGGCTTGAGGCGGTCGGAAGCGGTGTGCTGAGGAACCGGGCCGCCTACAAAAAAGTCTTGCCGTTCACGATTGACTTGGTTGACTTGGTCGATGCCGAGGGCGAACCAATCAAGCTGGACATCCATCCGGGCGAGTTGGTCGATATCCACTTCCTCGGAGCCGGCGAGTAGCTCGGCCCCTTGGCCAAGCGTTACCCATCCACGACCTTAAATCGTGTTTTCCACACCGCTCTTGGCGATCGCTTCCGACATCAGGCCAAGCGTCTTGCTGCGCGACACCGAGCCAACCAAGCGCATCTCCCGGTTCGAGTTCACCACCGGGATCATCTCCATCTCAGAGCCCATGATCTCAGGCAGGGCATCCATCAACTGCCGGTTGGGTGTGAGCACCGTGTCCACCGGCCGCATCAGGTCCAGCGCGATCACCGCCCGCATCTCGTCCCCCGCATTGAGGTGGGCTTTCACATCTTGAAGCGAAATCACCCCCACCAATCGATTGTCTGCGCTCAATACCGGCAGATAGTTTCGAGGACTGGAAAGGAAGATTTCCGAGATTTCAGGCAAGGCTGCCGTCTCCTTGATCGGCGAAGTCGGCCCCACCATCACGTCACCGATGCAACGGTCGGTGGCCGATCCCATCCGGCGATTTTCCTGGTCCACCACCAATCCGCGCCGATGAAGCGGTGCCGAGTAAACCGATGCCTTAAAAAACTTCTGCGAAACCAAAGTCGCCACCACGCAGCCAATCATCAGCGGCGGCATCAACTCATATTTCAGCGAGATTTCAAAAATCAGGATCATCGCCAACAACGGCGAGCGGGTGGTTGCCGCCAAGACACTGCCCATGCC
>DQOE01000315.1 GCA_015658765.1 Verrucomicrobiota bacterium
ACCACGCCCGCACCGACGATGGCCACATCGTACGGCTCGCCGCCAAGCTGCCCGGCACTCGTGAAACGCAGTGCCTCCTCACACGCGCCTTGCGGCCAGTTGTAAAACAACTTGCCGCGAATCTTCGGTTGCCATGTGCCAAACTGCGTCATTCGAGTGGCAGCCATCAATCCACAAAATCAAACGCCCAGCAAGCTCGGCCAATTCGGTTTGGGGAGCACACGCGCCCTCGCGTGTGGATACCGGCGCCCCGCCGGAATCGTTTCCGGCTTGGCCAAAGGAAAGATGTGGGGACGAAGCCTTGGGCCGGGTGCTCAAGGCGGCACGCGGGGGCGCGTGCGCTCCACGTTGCACTGGCGGGTTGCGTAGCAGCGGTGCCTGCCGCTACAATCCACCCATGCGATTTCTCCCTGCCCTGTTCGCATCGGCATTGGCGGTGGCGGCCCTTCCGCTTGGCCAGGCGGCCCGGCCGAACGTGATCCTCGTGATGACGGATGACCAGGGGTATCCCGAACTCTCCGCGCACGGCAACCCGGTGCTCAACACGCCGTTCCTCGACAAGCTGCACTCACAGAGCGTGCGCTTCACCGACTACCACGCCTCGCCGATGTGCACGCCGACACGCGGCTCGCTCATGACAGGGCTCGACCCGGCGCGCAACGGCGCGATCAACGTGAGCAGCGGCCGCACGCTCCTGCGGGCGAACCTCCCGACGATGGCCGACCTGCTCCGCGAACAGGGCTACCGCACCGGCATCTTCGGCAAGTGGCACCTCGGCGACAATTACCCGTACCGCCCGCAGGATCGCGGCTTCGAGGAGACGCTGTGGTTCCCTTCCTCGCACATCGGCTCCGTGCCGGATCACTGGGGCAACAACTACTTCGACGACATCTACCGCTGGAACGGCAAACGCAAAAAATTCACCGGCTACTGCACCGACATTTTCTTCGACCACGCCATCGACTGGATCAAGCGCAGTGCCGCGGCCGGGGAACCGTTCTTCGCCTACCTGCCGACCAACACGCCGCACGGGCCGTTCCTCGCGCCGGACGAGGACATCGAGGTGATGGAGGAAGTGGTGACCAACACCAAGCTGCCGCGCATGACGCCCCGGACCAAAAGCAACCTCGTGCGCTACCTCGCGATGATCCGCAACGTCGACACCAACATGGGCCGGCTCATGGCGTTCCTCGACGAGTCCGGCCTGGCGCAAAACACTATCCTGCTTTTCATGACCGACAACGGCAGCACCTTCGGCCACGCCTATTATCCCGCCGGCATGCGCGGCCGGAAAACCCAACTGTGGGAGGGTGGCCACCGCGTGCCTTGTTTCATCCGCTGGCCCGGCGGCGGCCTCAACAAACCGCGCGACATCAGCGGGCTGACGCATACACAGGACCTGCTCCCGACACTGCTCGACCTCTGCGGAGTCCAGACAACCCGCAAGTTCGACGGCATCAACCTCGCCCCAGCCCTTCGCGGCGAAGCCGAGGTGCCGGCCGAGCGCATGCTCGTGATCAACTACAGTCGCATGCCCGGCAGCCTGGACTTTCCCACGCCCGACTCCCCCTCCATCCTCCGGCGCGAAGGCGGCGCGGTGCTCTGGAAACGGTGGCGGATGCTGCGCGACAGCGAGCTGTACAATCTCGAGACCGATCCGCTGCAGAAAAAGAACGTCATCGATGACCACCCGGAAGTGGCGGCGAAACTGCGGCGGCACCTCGACGACTGGTGGGCCTCTGTCGGCGATATCGCCAACGAACCGCAGCGGGTGATCATCGGCAGCGACGCCGAAAACCCGATGATGCTCACCGCCTGCGAGTGGCTCGACGTGTTCATCGACCAGCAGGGCCAGATCCGGCGCGGTGCCCAGAAAAACGGCTACTGGGAACTGGAAGTCGCCCAAGCTGGCCGCTACCGGTTCGAGCTGCGGCGCTGGCCGCGCGAAGCCAACCTGCCGCTGGGCGCGGGGTACAACGGCGAAGGCGCGCTGCCGATCAAGCAGGCCCGGTTGTTCATCAACCGCGAAATGACGGCCAAGCCGGTGAAGCCAAGTGACAAGGCCGCCACGTTCACCGTGACCCTCCCGAAAGGCCCGACCCGCCTGCACACCTGGTTTGCCGAGGGTCAAGCCAACCCCATCTGCGGCGCGTACTATGTCTATGTGAAACGACTCTGAAATATCAACATGACAAAAAACCCACTCCCCCACTTGGCCAAGCGCCTGGCCATCCTGACCACCGCGATGCTGTTACTCAACTGCGGCCTGGCCGCCGAGCGCAAGACGGAAAACCTGATCCTCATCACGCTCGACGGTGTGCGGTACCAGGAACTGTTCGGCGGGCTCGACCTCGAGATTCTCAAGGCAACGATCAAGGACGGCAAACCGGAGGACACCAAAACCTACAAGCGCTTTTGGGCCGACACGCCGAAGGAACGGCGCGAAAAACTCATGCCGTTTTTCTGGGGCGAATGGATGCAGCGCCACGGCTCAGTCGCAGGCAACCCGCAAAAGGGAAGCGTGGTTCGCTTAGCAAACCGGTTGCATTTTTCCTATCCCGGCTATTCCGAAATCCTCACCGGCCAAGCGAGGGACGACCTCATCACCAGCAACGACAAGGTCCTGAACCCCAACCACACCGTGCTCGAGTTTCTGCGTCGCAAACTTGGCCTGCCGCAAAAACAGGTCGCCGCGTTCGCCTCGTGGGACGTGATCGGGGTGGCGGTGCAGCACGAGGCCGGCGCGGTGTTTACCAACGCCGGGTATGAGGCCTACGC
>DQOE01000012.1 GCA_015658765.1 Verrucomicrobiota bacterium
AAGTGCGCCCGCTGCCACGACCATCCGTTTGAGGACGTGCGTCAGGACGACTACTACCGCTTCGCGGCGCTCTTCGACGGCATCGACTACGAGATCGTCGAGAACAAGCGGAAGGACAAGTTCGACAAGCACCAGTTCCGCGGTGAGCAGAAAGTGAAGCTTGTGGCTCTCGACAAGCTCGACCCAAAAATCGTCCTCAAGCACCCGCGCACAAGGAAACCACCCGAGCCCGGGTTGCTGGAACGCGGTGCGCCACCGCTGGCATCCATGAACCGGAGACTCGAGGAGATGGCGCAGTGGGTGGTCTCCCACCCGAACTTTGCCAGGGTGCAGGCCAACAGGATATGGTTTCACATGACCGGCCGCGCGTTGATCGAACCGGTGGACGATGTCCGCGACACGAACCCGGCCTCCAACCCGGCTCTGATGGAAACCCTGGAACATGAACTTCGCGATAGCGGCTATGACCCGCGACACCTGATCCGCTTGATTGCCAACTCAAGAACCTACCAGTTCTCTGCCGATCCCCGTGGCGGCGCGGCAGGTTCCGAGGAGAACTTCGCGCGCGCAACCGTGCGCCGCTATCCCGCGGAGGTAATCATCGATGCCGCGCACCGTTCGCTGGCGGGCCCCATCGAGTTTGCCGACACGCACAAGAGCTCGCGGTCGGTCGGGATGCCCGGCGTGGAGAGCGTGCACCTGTCACGGAACCCCGGGCACGGCGAGCGCTTCCTCAAGCTTTTTGGCAAGCCGGCACGACTGACCAGTTCCGATGCCGAGCGAAACGATGAGACAACCCTCGCGCAGGTTTTCGAGCTCACCGGGGGCGAGACCCTGAACCGGCTGCTGCGACAGGACAACAACCGGATCGGCCGGCAGATCAAGGAGGGGAACGGGGATGCCGAGATTGTCGATGCGCTCTATTGGGCGATTTTAACCAGGGCTCCGTCTGCGAACGAGAGCACTGCGATGTTGAAATACCTCTCCGCCGCCGGAGACCGGCGCGGCGCGCTTGAGGACGTGGCCTGGGGACTGTTGAACGCGAAGGAGTTTATTCTAAGGCGATGAGAGACCCGTCCTGCCAGAGTTTCCGGGAGACCGCGATCGCGCGGCGCACCCTGCTGCGAGCAGGGGGCATGGGGCTCCTTGGCATGACGATGCCGAAACTGTTGCGCGCCTCGGAAGCGACTGTGGCGAACCTCAAGATCGCGCCGAGGGCAAAGTCGGTCATTTTCCTTTTCCAGTGGGGCGGGCCGAGCCAGATCGACATCCTCGACATGAAGCCGGACGCGCCGAAGGAATACCGTTCGCCGCACGGGCAGATTCGCACCTCCTGCCCGGACATTGAGATTTGCGAGCACCTTCCGCGGATGGCCCGGCATATGGACAAGTGCACCGTGATCCGCACGCTGCACCACACCATGAAGAACCACAACTCGGCCGGCTACTACGCGCTCTCGGGCCATGCGCCGCCAAGCGACGACCAGCGCCTGCGCGACCTGCCCGACCTCTACCCGGCCTACGGCTCGGTGGTCAGCAAGCTCAGCGCGAACGAGGACCGGAGCATGCCGACGTTCGTCTCCTATCCGCACGTGATCGCCGACGGCTCGCGGACGCCGGGCCAGCACGCCAGTTTTCTTGGCAAAAAGTTCGACCCGTTGTTCATTCCGCGCGACCCGAATGAGGAGGACTTTCGCCTGCCGGAGCTGAGCCTGCCCAGCAATCTCACGCTCGACCGGGTGCAGGCACGGCGCGGCTTGCAGCAGATCATCGACGCCCAGTCGCGCCTGCTCGAATTCTCCGAGCAGGCTCGGGGGCTGGACGACTATTACAAGAACGCCATGGCGATGTTGAACTCGCCGCGAGTGCGCGAGGCCTTTGACCTCTCAAAGGAGCCCTCGTGGCTGCGGGAGAGATACGGCCGGACAACCTACGGACAGGGCTGCCTGCTGGCGCGGCGGCTTGCTGAGGCGGGCGTGAAGTTCTCCACGTGTTACTTCGCAAACAGCATCGGCGGGCGCAGCAAGACCAGCGGCGGCTGGGACACCCACGGCTTCGATAACACGCGCATGTATCCGATCGTTGAAGCCTACCATCTGCCGGTCACCGACCAGACACTGCCGACGTTGCTGGAGGATCTGGAACAGCGCGGGATGCTGGACGAGACGCTGGTGGTCTGGATGGGAGAGTTCGGTCGCACGCCGAAAATCAACAAGAACGCCAGCCGCGACCATTGGCCGAACTGCTACAGCGTCCTGCTCGCTGGCGGAGGAGTGAAGGGGGGATTTGTCCACGGCAAATCCGACAAGCACGCCGCGGAACCGGCGGTGGACGGCGTGACGCCCGAGGACCTGGCGGCGACCATCTATTATCTGCTCGGCATCGACCCGAAGGCGCTCATTTACGACACGCAGGATCGCCCATTGATGATCTCAAGCGGCGAGCCGGTGATGGAGGTTGTGGCGTAGTCGGGTGTTTCGGGCACGTGTCCCGGCCACGGCTTGGCCTGCTTAATCCTCCGCCTTGGAGGAACGGGTGGTCAGGTCGTGTAACGCTTGGCGCAGGTCTTTGCCCTCGTGCAGCATGGCGTAAACCTCGTCGATGATCGGCGTGCTGACGTCGCGGGTGCGCGCGAGGTTCCACGCCGACCGCGCGGTCGGGTACCCCTCCACCACCGACACCGAGTCGGCGAGGATGACCTCCGGCTTTTCGCCGCGCCCGATCCGTTGGCCGAACTGATAATTGCGGCTCAGGCTCGAGAAACACGTCACCGTCAAGTCGCCCAGGCCGCTCAGGCCGGCGAACGTCTCCGCGCGCGCGCCGCACGCCACGCCCAGACGGCGCATCTCCGCGATCGCGCGCGTGACCAGTGCCGCCTTCGAGTTGTCGCCAAAGCCCAGCCCGGCCGAGGCCCCCGCCGCGATGGCGATCACGTTTTTCAACGCGCCACCCAGTTCAACACCGATCAAATCCTCGCTCGTGTACACGCGAAACGAGGGCCGGTGAAAAACCTGCTGCACCGTCTCCGCCACACCGGCTGCCTCGCTCGCAGCCACCGCCGCGCTTGGCATGTTACGGCAAACCTCCTCTGCCAAGGTCGGGCCGGACAGCGCCGCCACCCTCGCCAACGGCATCGTCTCGCCAAGGATGCCGCCCATCGTCAGGCCGGTCTCGAACTCGATCCCCTTGGTCACGCTCACCGCCACGCCGTCGAACTTGGCCAGGCGCGCGGTGACCTCGCGAAACGCGCGCGACGGTATCGCCAGCACGACACAACCCGCGCCGTCCACCGCCTTGGCGAGGTCGGACTCGGTCGGCAGATTGGCCGGCAGGTCGACACCCGGCAAATAACGCTCGTTGCGGCCCGCTTGGCCAAGCGCGGCCAACGCATCGGCGTCACGGCCCCAGAGGCAAACATTGCCGCCATTGGAGTGAGCCACCTTGGCCAACGCCGTGCCCCAGGCACCCGCCCCGATCACTGCTGTTTTCAATTCACCGCCTCCATTCGTAAGTCCGTCGAATTAATAGCGTACTGCAATTCTTTACAATTTTTCGCGCTCTCCCTCTCCCCGGCCCTCTCCCGTGGGAGAGGGAGTCGACACATTCGCGCCAGCGTCGTGGAGTGCGGTTCTCTGCACCGCTTTGGATCGCGCCCAAAAGCGGCAGGGACGGCCGCACTCCAAGACGCTCCCGCGACAAACCCGCCCCGCTTGGCCAAGCCGAGGGTAGGGATGGCTGTCCCCAGCCGTCCACGATTGTCCCGGCGCACTGGGGACAGCACGCCCCACCTTCCGCTTGATTCCTTCTCGAGAAGGTGGCCGGAGGCCGGATGAGGGTGAACGCCCGGATGTTTTTTGAGAAGGCCACTGTTCAATTGCAGGTTTTTTGTCCGCTCCACGCGCGATGCTCGGTGCCGTTCATGAGCCGTTGAATGTTTATCCGATGCTTCCAAATCGCCATCACACCGAGGAACAGGAAAATCCAAAACAGCAACCCGAAGCGGTCGCCGCACGCACCCGGCAACGCCGCAACGCTGACCGGCAGCGCAACCGCCGCCGCGATCGACGCCACCGACACGTAACGGCTGACCGCGAAAAAAACAATCCAAGCACCAATGCAAATCCCAAGTGGCATCGGCGCAAGCCCACCCACCACGCCGGCGGTCGTGGCGATGCCCTTGCCGCCCTTGAAACCAAGCCAGCAGGGGTAGTTGTGCCCGAGTATCGCTGACACGCCGATCAGCATTTGCAGCGTTTGCAACTCGGGCGCTTGACTCTCGGGGAACACCCCGGCCACTAGCGCCGGGAGAAACAGGCACGGCAACAGCCCTTTCATCACATCGACAAGCAGCACCGCAACGCCGATGCCTTTGCCCAGCACGCGGAACGCATTGGTCGCGCCGATGTTGCCGCTGCCGACCGCGCGGATGTCCACGCCCTTGAGCCGGCCCGCGAGCAGGCCCGCCGGCAACGAGCCGGGCAAATATCCCGCGAGGACCACGACCAGCCAAGCAAGCGCCTCCATGCGCGGACTGTAGTGGCTTGGCTTTATGGGCAGCAAGCCGTTTCCCCCGCTGCACGCGCGGATTGCCTTCGGCGGCCCGTGGCCGTTAGGCTCGCGGCGGCTTGCAGACGGACACGCCAATGATTGAGGTGCAAAACCTGACCAAGCGCTACGGGCAACACGTGGCGCTCGACGGCGTGTCGTTCTCCGTGGGCTGCGGCGAGGTCGTCGGTTTCCTCGGGCCGAACGGCGCGGGCAAAAGTACCACCATGCGCATCCTAACCACCTTCATGGCGGCAACCTCCGGCACGGTGCGCGTCGGCGGCGACTGTGTTTTTGAAAACCCGATGCGTGTCCGCGAACGGATCGGCTACATGCCGGAGAACAACCCACTGCCGACCGACTTGCGGGTCGGCGACTACTTGAAATTCCGCGCCCAACTCAAGCGCCTGGCCAACGGCGACTCCGCCAATCGCATCGCTGGGGTAATGGAGCAGTGCGGTGTCGCCGATGTCGCCGGCCGGTTCATCGGCCAACTCTCTCGCGGCTATCGGCAACGCGTGGGTATGGCCGACGC
>DQOE01000134.1 GCA_015658765.1 Verrucomicrobiota bacterium
CGGCTGATTCCTCGGCAGGGGCTTCGGCTGATTCCTCGGCAGGGGCTTCGGCCGGTTTCTCGGCGGAGGCTTCGGCGGGAGTTTCTCCGCTGGCTTCCTCGGCGGCGGGAGCCTCTTCCTCGGTTGCTGAAGCCTCGGGCGTTTCAGGCGAATCCCCGGCCTTGTCCTGCGCGGGTTTCGGCTTGGCCTTCTCCTCAATGGACTCATCGACCCACATCAGGATGGCCATCTGCGCGGCATCCCCCTTGCGGGCGCCGGCGATCTTGACAATGCGGGTGTATCCGCCCATGCGATCCTTAAACTCCGGGGCGATCTCATCAAACAATTTGTGGACCACATCGTGTTCCTCTCTCCATTTCTCCCGTAGATCCTTGCCTTTAATCGCGTTGGCGCCGGAGCCTTTGCCTGGAGTCGTGTGGGTTCCGTGGAAAAACTTTCGCTGAGGCGCCCTTAACCGTGCGGCAGCCAGGCGACGATGGTGCAGGGTGCCTTTTTTACCAAGGGTCACCATCTTTTCGGCAACAACACGTGCCGCCTTGGCCTTGGCCAGAGTGGTTTTGATTTGACGTTTTTTGATAAGGCTGCACACCAAGTTGGCGAGCATCGCGTTGCGGTGCTCCCCGGTGCGGCCCAACTTGGCGGTTCTTATTCTATGTCGCATGGCTTACGGCTTGGCGGGTTGTGGGTTATTCTTCCTCCTCCAACGGGGGATCCTCGAACGCTTCCGGCGGGGCTGCCGTGGGCAGGGTGTCGAGAAGGGACGCGTCAATCTTTTCGCCGAGGGCGAGTTCGTATTCCTTGAGCTTCTCCTTGATCTCGGTGAGCGATTTTTTGCCGAAGTTGCGGTACTTGAGCATCTCGGATTCGGACTTCATCGCAAGGTGGCCCAGGGTGGTGATGTTGGCGTTGTTGAGGCAGTTTGCCGCGCGGACGCTCAACTCGATCTCGTTGACGCTGGTGTTGAGCAGCTTGCGCGAGGCTTCGCGATCCTCGTCCTTGGCCTTGGCGTCCTGCTCAAACTCGAAAGTCTCATCGTTGATCCCGGTGAAGACGATTAGGTGGTGCGCCAAGATTTCGGAGCTCTGCTTCAAGGCCTCGTCCGGGGTCATGCGGCCGTCGGTGAAGACCTCGAGCACCAGTTTGTCGTAGTCGGTGCGCTGCCCGACACGCGCGGCCTCGATCGCGTACCGCACACGGGTGACCGGCGAGAAGATGGAATCGATCGGGATCACGCCGATGGCCTGATCCGGTTTCTTGTTGGCGTCGCCCGGAAAGAAGCCGCGGCCCACCAGAACCTCCATCACCATGTCGACCTTCTTTTTCTTGTCGGTGGTGCAGATGATCTGTTTCTTGTTGACCACCTTCAGGCCCGGAGGCAGTTCCAGGTCGCCGGCGGTGACTTTGCCCTCGGCGGTGACGCTCAGGCGAACTTCCTGGGGTTCACGGCTGGTGTGGCGAAACTTGATTTTCTTGAGGTTCAGGACGATGTCGGTGACGTCCTCGACGACCCCCGGCACGGTGGTGAACTCGTGATCCGCCCCCTCTATCTTCACAGAGGTGATGGCCGCTCCCTCGAGCGAGGACAAAAGCACCCGCCGGAGGCAGTTGCCTATGGTGTGGCCGTAGCCGGTTTCAAACGGCTCCGCCTCGTACTTGGCGTAGGTGCCGGTCGAATCGTCCGACTTCTTCAGCTTGTTTGGTTTCTCGAAATGACCCAGTCTTATTGGCATATGTTTTTTATTTTTAGAGCAATTTTAACCTGGCCCCGTCACGATTATTCCCGCTAATGCGGGGCCCATATAATTGCTTATCCAGCCTCCCAAGAGGCCGGAAGTTTAGCGGGAATAAAATTCTACAATGGTTTGTTCATCCGCGATGGGCTGTATCTCATCGCGTGTGGGCAACCGCAGCATGGTGCCCTTGAATGCGTCCTTCTCCAGTTGCAGCCACTCGGGCACCACCCGGCTCGTGGAGTACTCCAGGTTGCGCGTGGCCAACTGCCGTGAGCCACTCGTGTCCTTCACCTCGATCACATCGTTGATCTTGGCCGTGTAGGAGGGAATGGTCATCTTGCCGCCGTTCACCATCACGTGACCGTGGGAAACCATTTGCCGCGCCTGGGCACGGGTGGCTCCGAAGCCGAGGCGGTAAATGACGTTGTCCAGGCGGGACTCAAGCAGTTGAAGCATGATCTCACCCGTGACACCCCGGTGCCGGTGGGCCTTGTCGTAGATGGAGCGGAACTGCTTTTCCATCAACCCGTAGTAGAAGCGGAGCTTCTGCTTCTCCATCAATGCCAACGCATAGTCGGTGTACTTGCGTCGCGCACGGGGCCCGTGGGTGCCCGGCGGATAATTCTTGCGCTCGAGGTACTTCGACGGCCCAAAAATGGGAACGCCGAATCGCCTGCTGATCTTTACGCGTGGACCTGTGTAACGTGCCATGCCTTAAATTCTTGGTTAAACTCTGCGCCGCTTCTTCGGGCGGCATCCATTGTGCGGTATCGGGGTGACGTCCCGGATGGACGTGATCTCCAATCCCACCGCCTGCAAGGCGCGGATGGCGGATTCACGACCCGAGCCGGGCCCCTTCACTCGAACCTCGATCTCTTTCAGTCCGTGAGCCATGGCCCGGCGAGCGGCGTCCTGCGCGACTTTTTGAGCAGCGTAGGAGGTGCTCTTTCGAGAGCCCCGGAAGCCGTTTTTGCCGGCTGTGGACCAGGCAATCAGGTTGCCCTGCTTGTCGGTGAGTGAGACGTGTGTGTTGTTGAAAGTGGCCAGAATGGTGGCGATGCCCGAGTGAACGTTTTTCGACTTTTTAGCCTTGATGACCTTCTGCGGAGACGGGTCATCGCTGGTCAACAGTTCCTGGGCAGAAGGCGCAGCCACACCGGTGTCCTCTTCCTGTTCAGAATCTGAATCATCCTTTTTGCCCTTGGCCTTGGTTTTTTTCTTAGCCTTGGCTTCGTCCTTGGCTTCGTCTTTGGCCTCGGGCTTGGGTTTGTCCTTGTCTTCGGGCTTGGCCTTGGCCTCTGGTTTAGCTTCGTCCTTGGCCTTGGGCTTGGCTTCGTCCTTGGCTTCGTCTTTGGCCTCGGGCTTGGGTTTGTCCTTGTCTTTAGGCTTGGCCTTGGCCTCTGGTTTAGCTTCGTCCTTGGCCTCGGGCTTGGCTTTAGCCTCGGGCTTGGCTTTGGCCTTGGGCTTGGCTTTGGCTTTGGCCTTGGGTGCCGGTGTTTCCTCTGCCGGGGCGGCAGCAGGGGTTTCCTGCTTGGCTTCCGCCTCGGGCTGCTGGGCCTCGGGTTGTTGGGATTTGTTTTCTTCGTCAGCCATAATGGTCAGCTATAAAATCAATGAATGCCGGTCTTGGCATTTGGATTGCGTTGCGCGCCCACGGTTTTCTTTTTGCCTTTGCGGGTGCGGGCGTTAGTTGAGGTGCGCTGGCCCCGAACCGGCAGGCCGCGCGCATGGCGCAGACCGCGGTAGGACTTGATGTTCTGCAATCGCTTGAGGTTCAGGCTGCGCTCGCGGCGCAGATCGCCTTCCACGAGGTAATCGCCCTCCTGAATGACGTGAACGATCTTGGACAGTTCTGTCTCGTCGAGGTCCTTGGCACGGGTGGCTGGCTTGATGCCGGTTTTCTCGACGATCTCCGTGGCGATCTTCGGCCCGATGCCGTAGACGTATCGCAACGCAATGTCGATGCGCTTGTTTGGGGGGATGTCGACTCCGATGATTCTTGGCATGGTCTGGTTCTTTCTATCAGCCCTGACGCTGCTTGTGCCGGGGGTTGGATGTGCAAATGACACGGACCACGCCCTTCCGGCGTATGATCCGGCAGTGCTCGCAAAGTCGCTTTACTGATGCGCGTACTTTCATTTTAAAAACTCGTTACTATTCTTTCTCAAAAACCACCACGCCGTTGCTGAAATCAGCAGGCGAGATTTCCAAATTCAACCTGTCGCCAAGCTTGACGCCTGACACTTGTTCCCGTTGTCCCGACAACACCCGGGCAAACACCCGATGGCCATTGGCCAACTCCACCACGAAGGTCGCCGGAGGGCGGTGTTCCCTCACGATTCCCTCGGCTCGGATGGCAGATTTTCCGGGCATGTCAAAATCTCCGGCTCACCGTCGGTCACGAGGATGGTGTGCTCA
>DQOE01000402.1 GCA_015658765.1 Verrucomicrobiota bacterium
ACCAGGTTCACGTTGGCTGCCTTGACCATGGCATCGCTGGCTTCAACACTGCCAACGTACCCCTTGGTTTCGATCATTCCTAATGCTTCACTCATAATATGTTTTGGGTTTTACGAAAAAAATTACTTCACCAGCTCGCACGGTGTGTCCGGCTTGAGGTCCACCGCATTGCCCTCGTCGGTGTCGATGTGCACCTCGAGCTTGAAACTCTCATCCACGCGAACCAGCATCTCATCAAATGTCACCGCGCACGACCCGCCGATCTTCAACTTCATCCGGTCACCGGCCGCGACGCCGTAATGCGCCGCGTCCTCCGGGTGCATGTGCACATGCCGCTCGGCGCGGATGATGCCGTCGGGCATCTCAAAAAATCCTTCCGGCCCCATCAGCATCCCGCCCGGCGTGCCGTCGATGTTGCCGGATTTTCGCAGCGGAATGTCGAAGCCAAGCGCGATCGCGTCGGTGTACGCCAGCTCCACCTGGTTCAACGTCCGGCACGGGCCGAGGATGCGTAGGTTCGAGATCACCCGGCTGCGCGGGCCGACCAGCGTCAACGCCTCCTCGGCCGCGAACTGCCCCTCCTGATACAGCCACTTCATCGGCGTCAACTGGTGCCCCTTGCCAAACAGGGCCTCCACCGCCTCCTGCGTGAGATGGCAGTGGCGGGCGCTGATGTTCACCACCAACGGACTGGGCGCATTACCCGTGCTCGGCACCGGTTTGCCCATTCGCTGATAAACCGCCTGGCGAACCAAATGTTCCACCACGGCTCTGTGAACTGGATTAGCTTGAACAGCCATAAATCACTCCTCGGAAAGGAAAATGACCCAATTTGAAAGATTGTCAACAAAATACTTGCAAATATTTTCAATATCTTCCATATTCCTTCCACGTGCAGGCAGAAGAGCGCCAATTTCTGATAGAACAGCACCTCCAAAAAGTGGAGTTCGCCTCGCTTGAGGAGCTTTCGGAGAGGGTCGATGTGTCGGTTTCCACCGTCCGCCGCGACCTCACGCTGCTTGAGGCCAAGGGCGCGCTACGCCGCACCCACGGCGGCGCGCGGCTGGTGGCGCCCAAGTCGGATGAGTTTATCTTCACCGCCCGCGACACCCATCAGCTCGGCGAGAAAGAGGCGATTGGCCAAGCGGCCGCTGCACTCATCCAGCCCAACCAAGGCGTGATCATCGACTCGGGAACCACGGCCTACCATGTGGCCAAGCACTTGGGCGGGAAAGCCTCACACGTCATCACCAACTCGCTGCCGGTGGCCAACCATTTCGGCTCCGACAACAGCGTCGAGGTGCTCGTCACCGGCGGGGTGATTTATCCGAGGCTCGGCGTGTTGGTCGGCCCGCTCGCCGTGGAATCGCTGTCCGGGATGCACGCCGACGTCGCCGTGATGAGTGCAGGCGGTATCACGCTCGACGGCATTACCAACTCCCATGCGCTACTGATCGACATCCAGCGCGCAATGCTCAAGTCGGCACAGCGAATCATTTTTTGCCTGGACCACACCAAGTTTAATCGCCGCTCCGTCTCCCCCCTCTGTGAACTCGACGTGGTCGACACCATCGTCACCGATGCCCAAGCCCCCGCCGACCTCGTCGATCAACTCAAACAAACAGGCATCGAAGTCGTCGTCGCCGACTGAACTCTTCGCTTGGCCTAAGCCTCATTTCCCTCCCGAACCTTGAACTAGGATTTTGCTTGGTATCATTGGACACCATGGAACCCAGTGAGAAATATCAAAGGGAGAGGCTTATCTCTCAATGATTCAAAGCCACTCAACAACCAACAAAGTATAACAACTAAAAACAACTACGATCTCATCAACAACTCACTCAAAACTTAAGTTATTGCTGATTTCTCACTCCTCCCTCAAACCTCAATTAACTCCTTCGATCTGAAGTGTTTATTACAGATCACCCCCCACTAATCGTTCGGTTTGCCATGCCAACTGTCCCACCAATTCCGGAACTGCTCCCATTGGCTCTGGAGAAATTCGCGCTGACTTGCACTCAACGCATCCGACGAATGAATGTGATGCCCGTACTCCGAGTGCCCTTCGAGCACCATCAGTTGCTTGTAGTATAAAACCAAGTCCGGGCCCTCGTCAAACTTGGCCAGCACCGACAGGGCGTCGTCCAACTCCCCGGCCAAGCGGCGCGCCTCGACATCCCCGCCGGCCGCCTGTTCGCACAAACTAACCAAGCGCAACACCTCCCTTGGCAGCGCGTTGCCCACACCGGTGATGGCCCCCACCGCGCCACAACGAATGTAGCCGTGAAACACCTGCGTATCCACTCCCACCACCAGTGACAGGCTTGGGTCACGGTTGGTGATGTTTTCCGCCGCATAACTCAGAGACGCAGCCCCGCCGAATTCCTTGAAGCCGATGAGGTTCGGAAACTCCCGGTTGAGATCGAAAAACAAGTCCGCCTTGGTTTCAAATCCATAGTACGGGCTGTTGTAAATCACTGCCGGCAGATCGCCGCCCGCCCGCAAAATATCGGCAAAGTGCGCTCGCTGCGCCGCCGGTGAGATTCCCCGTGAAAGCAACCGGGGAATCACCATCAACCCGGCCGCCCCGACCTCCCGGGCATGCGCAGCGTGGCTCACCGCGTGTCGCGGACTCTGCGCCCCGGTACCGACCACCACCGGCACGCCGGCCTTGGCCAAGCGACTGACGCCCTCCTGCCGCTGCTCGTCCGTCAACAACGGCCA
>DQOE01000387.1 GCA_015658765.1 Verrucomicrobiota bacterium
CGGGATCGCCTTGCCGAAATCAAAAAACTTTTGCCAATTCAAGCCGACAAGACCCTCGAGCCGTACCGGCATGTGTGTGATGCAACTGCCGTCCGGCGCCGCCAGCCCCGGCGCCGAAAAACCCATGTTGTCCGGCTTGCCGTCCTGATCCTCCTCGATTGATTGAACGAGTTCACGGAGGCGATTGGCCCACTCCATATCCGCCTCGGCGTCGAAGGGCAGATTGTGGTTGGTCAACGTTTTGCCGTCCGGCGTGACGACGACTGCCTTGACGCATGAGCCGCCGAGGTCGATCCCGATTGTGTAACTCATTCGATCCCCTCGCTGACACTCCAGCCGCCATCGACCGCCAGCACTTGGCCGGTGACGAACTTGGCGGCGTCGGACATCAGGAAAACCGCCGCGCCGTCCAAGTCCTCCGGCACGCCGATCCGGCCGCCATCCAGCGGTTGTTTGTGTTTGATGAAGCTCATGATTTCGTCGTTCGCTTGGGCGCGGCCGGACATCGGCGTGGCAACGAGCGCCGGTGCGACGGCGTTCACGCGGATGTTTTGCGAGGCGTAGTGCGCCGCCGCTGACTTGGTGAGGCCAACGATCCCCGCCTTGGCCGCCGCGTAGGCGTGCGTGGCGAATTGTCTCGGGGCGGGGGAGTCGGCCAGCACGGAAGTCATGTTGAGAATCACGCCGCCTCGGCCAAGCGCAGCGAACTCTCGCAGCGCGGCGCGGTTCGAGTTGAAAACGGATGTGAGGTTCAGGTCGATCGTCTGCCGCCAGCCGTCGTCGCTGATCCCGTGCAGCGGCCCGTCGCCCATGCTGCGCCCACTGCCACCGGCAACGTGATACAGGCCGTCGAACCCACTGAACTCCCGCTTGGCCAAGCCGATCGCCTCGGCAGCGGTTTGCGGATCCGTCGCATCGCCGGCCAAGCCGCGCGCCGCTTGGCCAAGTGCCGACTCCGCTTGGCTTACACTGTCGGCATTTCGTCCGACCACGACCACTCGCGCCCCCTCGCCAACGAACGCCTTGGCGGCGGCCAAGCCCAGCCCAGTCGTCCCACCGACGATGACAATAGTCTTGTTGTCAAGTTGCGGCACGCGGTTAATTTTCCTTGTGCCAGCGAGGCCGGTTGCGGCGCTTGTGCGGCGGTTGGTTCGCTTCCACAAAAGCGATCATGTCCTGAATCGCCAACCAGCGCTCCTTCGGATCCCACGCCCGTTCGCGCTTCAACTCCTCCCGTTGCTTGACGTCGTCCATCTTCTACAGCCCAAGTTTTTTGAAGCGGGACTCGATGTGTTTGTAGTGGAAGTCGGTGGTGCAGATGGACTCGAGTTCGCCCTTTTTGAAATGCTTGGCGACCTCGGGATCTGACAATAGTTGCGTGAGAAAATCGGCGTCGTCGCGGCCGTCGTGCTTGGTTTTCCACGTCTCCATCGCGTTGCGCTGGACGAGCGAGTACGACTCTTCGCGGGTGAGTCCCTTGCGGATGAGCGCGAGCAGCACCGACTGCGAGTTCCACATGCCCAGCGATTGGCCAAGGTTTTTGACCATGTTTTTCGGGTACACGATCAATCCCTTGGTGAGGTCGGTCAGCTTGTTGAGCATGTAGTTGAGCAGCGTGCAGGAGTCGGGGAAAATCACGCGCTCGACGGAGCTGTGGCTGATGTCGCGTTCGTGCCAAAGGGCGACGTTCTCGAGCGCGGCGAGCGCGTTGCCGCGCAGCACGCGGGCCAGGCCGGTGAGGCGTTCGCCGGTGATGGGGTTGCGCTTGTGCGGCATGGCGCTCGAGCCTTTTTGGCCCTTGGCAAAATACTCCTCGGCCTCGAGGACCTCGGTGCGCTGGAGGTGCCGGAACTCGGTCGCCCACCGCTCGATGCTCGCGCCGACAAGAGCGACGGTCGTCATGAACTCGGCGTGAATATCCCGCTGTACAACCTGTGTCGCGATCGGCGCGGCCTTGAGGCCAAGCTTGCGGCAGACGAACGACTCGATCTTTGGCGAGAGATGGGCGTTGGTGCCGACCGCGCCGGAGAGCTTGCCGATGGCGACGCGCGGCTTGAGGGTCTCGAGTCGCTCGAGCGCGCGGCCAAACTCGTCGAACATCAGCGCCATCTTGAGGCCGAACGTCGTCGGCTCGGCGTTGATGCCGTGGCTGCGGCCGATCATCGGCGTGAACTTGTGTTTGCGCGCCTTGGCGGCAATGACTTTGCGGAGGCGCTTCACGTCGGCGATGAGAATTTTCACCGACTCGCTCATTTGCACGGCAAACGTGGTGTCGATGATGTCGCTGCTCGTCAGCCCATAGTGCAGCCAGCGGCTCGCTGGTTCGCCGATATTCTCGCTGACGTTCGTGGTGAACGCGATGACGTCGTGGTTGAGCGTGCTCTCAAGTTCGCGGCAGCGCGCGATGCTGAACGATGCCTTGGCCTTCATCTGCTTGAGATGCGCCTTGGGCACGAGACCCTCGCTGCAGAGCGCCTCGGCGGCGAGCAGTTCAATCTCCAGCCAGATTTCTAGCTTTCGCTGTTCAGTCCAGATATCCCGCATCTCGGGACGGGTGTAGCGTCCAATCATCCGCCGACAGGATAACAAACTTGGCCAAGCGCGGCGAGTGAGATGTGTCCCGCGCCGCTTGACCGCGCCGGGCGGCGGTGCCAAAAATGCTGCATGCGCCATTCTCTTTTTGTTGTCGCCGGACTGGCCTTGGCCGCCTCGCTTGGCCAAGCGCGGGATTATCACATTCACACTTGGACGAAACACCAAGCCACTCCGCACTTTTGGGCCGAGGGCGGTGCCGCCGGGGATTTCAACCGCGACGGCCACGCCGATCTCGTCGTCGGCCCTTACTGGTACGCCGGGCCGGACTACAAGCAGCGCCACGAGATTTATCCCGCCACCGAGTCGTTCAAGCTGAAGGGCGCCGATGGCAAGGAAACCACCGTGCCCGGTTTCGCCGGTGCGCTCAGTGGGCGCAACGCCTACTCGCAGAATTTTTTGTGCTTCGTTTACGACATCAACGGCGATGAGTGGGACGACGTGCTGGTGCTGGGCTTTCCCGGCGCGGAGTCGCCGTGGTACGAAAATCCAAAAGGCAAACCGGGCCACTGGAAGAAGCACATCGCGCTGGCCATCACCGACAACGAGTCGCCGCACTTCACCGACATCACCGGCGACGGCAAGCCGGAGATTGTCTGCAACTCGGAAGGCCACTTCATTTACGCCGAGCCGAATCGGCATCACCCGGATCAGCCGTGGACGGTTCACCGCGTCACGCCCAAGGGCGGTTGGCAGCGGTTCACGCACGGCATGGGCGTGGGGGATGTCAACGGCGACGGCCGCCGCGACATCATGGAGAAAAACGGATGGTGGGAGCAACCGGCGTCGCTTGAGGGCGATCCGCAATGGGCGTTTCACGCGTTCCTGTTTTCGCCCGGCGGCGGCGCGCAGATGTACGCCTACGACGTGGACGGCGACGGCGACAACGACGTGATCACCTCGCTCGCTGCGCACGGCTACGGTTTGTGCTGGTACGAAAACCAGCCGAAAGACGGGGGCATCACATTCGTCGCACACACGTTCATGAACGCCAAGCCGGAGGAGAACCGGTACGGCGTCAAGTTCAGCCAACTGCACGCGATCGACCTTGTGGACATGAACCGGGACGGCTTGCTCGACATCGTGACTGGCAAGCGCTTTTGGGCGCACGGCCCGCGCGGCGACGCTGAGCCGAACGCAGCGGCAGTGCTGTACTGGTTCGAGTTGCGCCGAACGAAAAAGAACGGCATCGACTGGGTGCCGCACTTGATCGATGACGACTCCGGCATCGGCACCCATGTGATGGCCACCGACATGAACGCCGACGGCTGGCCGGACATCGTCGTCGGCAACAAAAAGGGGGCATTCGTACACATCCAGTCGCCAAAAAAAGTGAGTCGCAAAGAGTGGCGGCAGGCCCAGCCAAAGCCGCATAAAGCCGATTGACAATCCACGCGCTCAAGACAACCTTTCCGCTGTTATGAAAACAACCTGGATAACCTCACTGACACTGGCGATTGGCCTGTGTGCCTGCGGCGGTTCGAGTGAGACACCCAAGGATGAAGCGCCCGAAAAAGAGGAATCATCCTCAGCCGGTAATCCATTGACCGCACCACTGGATTACGTAGGCGCCGTGGGCAAAGCCAAGAAATCCTCGGAGAAAAGGCTCAACTTGGCCAATATCCAGAATGCTATCAAGATGTTCAAAGCAGTCGAGGGCCGATATCCCAAGGCCCTCAACGAATTGGTGACCGAAGGCTACTTCCCAAGGCCGCCGCGCCCCCCTCGCGGCATGCGCTACGTGTACAACCCCAAAACCGGCCAAGTAGGCGTCCGCTAAACCAGGCCCTTGGCCAAGCGCTGTCGTTGACATTGGGCCTTGGGGGATTCATCCTCTTGTGACAACGCGACGTTCGTCGCTTTGGTTTTTTTCATGAGTCATAATGCGTTTAATTCATTGCGATCGTTTGATCTTGGGAATGGTCAACAGGGTGAATTTTACTCGCTACCGGCACTCGCTGAGGCCGGCTTGGGCGATGTCTCTCGCCTCCCGGTATGTATCCGTCTGGTTTTGGAGTCGGTGCTGCGCAATTGTGACGGCCAAAAGGTGACGGAGGAGAACATCCGCCAACTCGCCGGGTGGCAGGCCAAGGCGCAGCGCACGGAGGAGATTCCATTCACCGTCGCCCGGATTGTGCTGCAGGATTTTACCGGCGTGCCTTTGCTGGTGGACTTGGCAGCGATGCGCTCGGCGGCGGTACGCTTGGGCAAGGATCCAAAGATCATCGAGCCGCTGGTGCCGGTAGACTTGGTGGTCGATCACTCGGTGCAGGTGGACTTCGCCGGATCGGAGGATGCGATGGACAAGAATCTCGACTTGGAGTTTACGCGCAACCGCGAGCGTTACCAGTTTCTGAAGTGGGGCATGCAGGCGTTTGACACGTTCAAGGTCGTGCCGCCGGGCATCGGCATCGTGCACCAGGTGAACCTCGAGTTTCTCGCGCGCGGCGTGTTGAGCGACGCGGACGGCGTCTATTATCCGGACACGCTGGTCGGCACCGACTCGCACACGACGATGATCAACGGCCTGGGCATCGTCGGCTGGGGCGTGGGCGGCATCGAGGCCGAGGCCGGGATGCTTGGGCAACCGGTTTACTTCCTGACACCGGACGTCGTCGGCGTTCGGCTCGAGGGCGCGCTGCGTGAGGGCGTCACCGCGACCGACCTGGCATTGACCGTCACTGAGATGCTGCGCTTGGCCAAGGTGGTCGGGAAGTTCGTCGAGTTTTACGGCGAGGGAGCGATGCAGTTGCCACTGACGGATCGGGCCACCATCGCCAACATGGCGCCCGAGTACGGCGCGACGATGGGCTTCTTCCCGATCGACAAAGAGACGGTCAACTACCTCCGCGCGACCGGCCGCGCCGAGGAGCACTGCGCGACTTACGAGAATTATTATAAGGCACAGGGCCTGTTCGGCATACCGGGCGAGGGCGAGATCGATTACTCGGTGAACCTCACGCTCGATCTGGGCTCGGTTCAGTCGAGCGTGGCAGGGCCGAAGCGTCCACAGGATCGCATCGAGGTGCCGAGCCTCGGCAGCAAGTTTGCGGAACTCTTTTCGCAGCCGGTCGCCGAGGGCGGCTTTGGCCGGGACGCTGCCGACTTGGCTGGCGTCACCGCCGACGTGCCGGTGCAAGGCAACGGCACCGAGTCGCTTGGCCACGGCGACGTGGTCATCGCCGCGATCACGAGTTGCACGAACACCTCCAACCCAAGCGTAATGTTGGCGGCCGGTCTGCTGGCCAAGCGCGCAGTCGAGCGCGGCTTGAAACTGGCGCCGTTGGTGAAGGCATCGCTCGCGCCGGGTTCGCGTGTGGTGAGCGATTACCTCGACAAAACCGGCCTGCAACCGTACCTTGACCACCTTGGCTTCAACCTCGTCGGCTACGGCTGCACGACCTGTATCGGTAACTCCGGCCCGCTCGATGCCGAGGTTGAAAAGGCGATTCTCGACAACAATCTCATCGCTGCCTCGGTGCTCTCAGGCAACCGAAACTTCGAGGCGCGCATTCACCAAAACGTGCGCGGCAACTTCCTGATGTCCCCGCCGCTCGTGGTGGCGTTCGCGCTGGCCGGGCGGGTGAACATCGACTTGACGACCGAGCCGCTTGGCCAAGCGGAGGACGGCTCGGATGTGTTTTTACGCGATCTTTGGCCAAGCTTGGACGAAGTGCGCGACCACATGCAGACGGCGCTCCAGCCGGAAGTGTTCCGTAAACTGTACAGCAACTTCGCCGATCAAAACCCGAAGTGGAACGAGATTCCGTCGAGCGTCGGGCACGCCTACGAGTGGGACGACGCGAGCACGTACATTCAGGAGCCACCGTTTTTTGAAGGCTTCGGAATGGAGGCCGGCGCGATCGCCGAGATCACCGGGGCGCGGCCGCTTGGCGTGTTTGGCGACTCGGTGACGACCGACCACATTTCGCCGGC
>DQOE01000374.1 GCA_015658765.1 Verrucomicrobiota bacterium
GTTGTATGACATGTTCCACGCCGTGACGCGCCAGACATGGACGGCGTGCGGCTGCAGCTTGGTGATCCAGTCGCCCAGCTGCGCCATCTCAAAAAACTTGCCGTCCTCCTGCATCTGCATCGCGCGCACCCAGAGGACGTTGGCGATCAGCCCACGAAAGCCGCCCAACACCACGGTGGTGAAGGCCAGCGTCGGCGGCAGATTCTCGATCTGCTCGGTGTGCGTCAGTTTTTTTTCCGCACGGAACTGGTTCATCCTGCTCTGGCTGAGGTTGACAGCAAACAGGAAGGCCAGGGCCAGGAGGGCCATGACGAACTTGAACGCTTTGCCGTGGAGTCTCATGCCGTGTCAGTTCATCGAGGCTGTGGGATTCGGGAGCGCCAACTCCTTGCGATGGAACATGTACGCACCGAGTGCCATGACCAGCCCGCCCATGACCACGATGATCGCAAAGAAGGCCCAGAACAGCGTGGCCCACGTGATCGTGCGCCCGTCGCTGAGGCTGTCCACCGGCGAGTAGCCCCAAATCGATTTGGTGATTTTCACCGCTACTCCGGCAAAAAAGATGGCCGTTCCGTCGATTATTGACGACTCGTCCTTCCTGCCGGTCTCGTGGTTGATCCCGGTGATGCCGCCCTCGTCGATGATCTGCTCGAGCGTCCCGGTCGAGGCCGAGATCAGCAAAATGCCGAGCGACATGAAGGTGGCCACGGGGAAGGAAAGAAAACTCGACGCCATCAGGCCGATGGCCGAGATGAGACCCAGCCAGAAAAAAATGATCAGCAGACCGCGGAACAGGTTCATGCCGAAGCCTCCGTCGTGGTAGAGGATCATCGGGCCGTCATCCATGAGGAATAAGATTGGCTTGTCGTTGAAATTTGCAAAACTGACATTGAGCAAACCACGGTTTTCGCCCTTGTTCGGTATAATGCCGCCCTCCAATTCCAGTTTGAGTTCGTGAAAGACGCTTGAGCCGATCGTCATTTCATTGAATTCACGATCCGGGGGCCACCGCTTACCGGTTCCAGCACCAACGCTCCACATGCAAAGGTGCGACTTGGGATCGTACTCGTCGCCGGCATTGAATTTGAACCGCAGGTAAATTGGGTTTTCATTGATGCGATCCACCTTGCTCGAATCAATCTGGAACTCCCAGCTTCTCACCTGGCCCGGCAGGACAATCTCCCGGCTGCCCTTGGAGACCTGCAATGCCTGGTGTTCGAGTTCCTCGATTTGCTGTATCAACTCGTAGGAGGGCGCATTTTCATTTTGCTCGATCAGCCGGGTGTAGTCCGGCCGCAGGGAAAGCACGTGTTCTGGCTGGGTGACGCTAATGCGCAATGCCTGCTCCGCCGGCGTGTACTGGTTGTCGGCCTTGCCCTGTTCCACCAGCTTCGAGTAGTCGTATGCCCTCTGGCGTAAAAGGGTGAAATCCGGCTTGGGCTCGCGCACACTGCTGCGCGACACCAGCACCTCGTTTTGCAGCTTGGCCTTTTCGAAATCGTCCAGCTCGTCCGAGTCGGCCCGGGCGTTGATGAGGAAGAAAATGGCCAGGCCGGTCGGCACCATCAACAAAGCGTTGAGCAGCATGATGCCCAGCCACTTGCCGAGCCACACCCGCCAGCGGGCGATCGGCTTGACGGCGACCATCTGCATCACGTTGTCCTCGATCTCGCGGGCCAGCGTGCCGCACCCCATCCAGAGCGAGGCGATGCCCAGCAGTGCGGTGGTGGAGCCGAGCGTGTAGGTGAGCACGATCTGCACCGTGCCCTTGGCCGTGCCGTCGCTCTTCACCAGCAGCGGGATGCCAAACACGATGACCAACAGCGCAACCGCCATCGCCACGACAAAGCGATACCGGATGGCGGCTTTCAAAGTCTGCTTGGCAATGGGCCACATAACGCTTGGTTTGCGGTGGAGATGTTAGTCGCCGAGCAGGCCACCCAGCTTCTCGTTGGCCTTGTCGAGGTTCTCCCCCTTCTTCGGGGCGACATCGGCTTGCGGTGCGGGCTCGGCCTTGGCCAAGCCGGCCAGCTTGTCGACGTCCACTGTCTCCGTCGGCTTGGTCACCTCCGGCGCCTGGCCAAGCGCCGGCTCGTCGGTCGCCCGAGTGAGGTGATCGAGCACGCGGTCGGCCCGATCGCCCACCGCGTCGCCGCGCAAATACTCCGCCACACGGTGGCCGGAAGTCACCCCGGACGTTTCTGATTCCTTCTGGCGCGCCTGCTCGACGATGTTGAGAAACAGGCTCTCGAGATTCTGCGTGGGGTTGTCCACGCGCACCTCATCCGAGCCGGTGTCTTCGCGGATCAGTGTCAGCACCTTGTCCATCGTCTCGCGCGAGAGGGTCGGCGCGGTGATGCGCGTGGCGTCTTGGTTGGCCAGCAGCTCGCTCATGGTGCCCATGGCATGCACGCGGCCACCGTACAAAATCATCGCCCGGTCGCAGACATCCTCCACGTCCGCCAACAGGTGGCTCGACAGGATGACCGTCTTGCCGCGCTCGGCGAGCGTGAGGATCAAATCCTTGATTTCGCGGCAGCCGATCGGGTCGAGCCCGGAGGTCGGCTCGTCGAGGATGATCAAGTCGGGGTCGTTGATGAGCGCCTGCGCCAGGCCGATGCGGCGCTGCATGCCCTTCGAGAATTCGCCGACGTGACGACGCCGGGCGTTGTCCAGCCCGACCATCTCGATCAATTGCTCGGCGCGCTCGCGGCGTTCCTTCGAGTCGATGTGAAAGAGGCTGCCAAAAAAATCGATCGTCTCGTCGGAGTTGAGGTAGCGGTAAAGGTACGATTCCTCCGGCAGATAACCGATGCGCGCCTTGGTCTGCACGTGGCGCGGCGAGTGGTCGAACACCGTGATGCGGCCGCGTGTCGGGTACAGCAGGCCAAGCAGCATCTTCACCGTGGTGGACTTGCCGGAGCCGTTCGGGCCCAGCAGGCCGAACACCTCGCCGCGCTTGACCTCGAAGTCGATGCCCTCGACGGCGCGCGCCTTGGGCCGGCCCCAGAAATCCTTGAACACCTTGGTCAACCCCTGCGCTGAAATGACCGTTTCGTTTGAACTCATTGTTGTGTTGTCGCTGCGCTTGGCCAAGCGCTGCCCATGAAAAACCGTCAAGCCGGCTGGGGCGCCATGCCGGCCGTATCATCGGTGCCGGCTGGCGCTGACTCCGGCTCGAATGACCCCAGTTCCTCGCCCTGGCGAACCAGCCGCGCGCTGTTGAACACCACGATCAGCGAGCCGGCGTTGTGCAGCATCGCCGCGACGATCGGGTTGATCACGCCGTAGCTGGCACCGATCATGCCGCCGATAATGAACAGGATGCCAAACATGAAATTCTGGTTGATCACCTTGCGCGTCTGCCGTGAAAGGCGCACGAGGAACGGCAGCCGCCTCAGATCACTGTTCATCAGCGCGATGGTGGCGCTCTGGATCGCCACCTCGCTGCCGGCCGCGCCCATGGCCACACCCATGTCGCCGGCGGCCAGTGCCGGGGCGTCGTTCACGCCGTCGCCGATCACAGCCACACGGTAACCGCGCTTCTTCAGGTCATTCACAAAATCCACCTTGTCCTGCGGCAAACACTCGGCAACGACTTCGCTGCAGCCGATCTCGGCGGCCACGCGGGCGGCCACCGGCTGGCGGTCGCCGGACACCATCGCCACGCGGCGCACGCCGGACTCGAGCAAATCAGCCAGCGCCTCCTTGGCCTCACTGCGGGTGGCATCCTGCAGCCCGACCCAGCCGATGCATTCGCCCGCGCGCGCGACAAACAATAGGCTGTAGCCCTCGGCCTCCTTCAGATCCACCTTCGACTCAAAATCATCGGTAACACCATTGTCTCGGAGCCACTCCGCGCGGCCGATCACGATGCTCTCGCCATCCACGCTGGCCTGTACGCCCCGGCCGGCGGTCTCCTTGAAATCGGCGGGGTCGGCCAAGGTCACCCCGGCCTCTTCGGCCAGATTGACCAGCGCCTTGGCCGTCGGGTGGTTGCTGAATTTTTCCGCCGTGGCGGCGATCTTGAGCAGTTCGGCCGGCTTGAGGTCGCCTTGCGGGGCCAGGCGGCTGACCGCCAGTTCGCCGGTGGTCAGCGTGCCAGTCTTGTCGAACACAAAGGCGTTGATGCGCGCCGCGATCTCGATGTCGCCGACGTTCTTGATGAGGATGCCCAAGCGGGCGGCCGAGGCCAGCGCGGCGACCATCGCCGTGGGCGAGGCGAGGATGAATGCGCACGGGCAGGAGATCACCAGCACCGAGACAACGCGCTCGATGTCATTCGTGAAAAACCAGACGATGCCCGCGATCACCAGCACGAGCGGCGTGTAGTAGCCCATGTACTGGTCGATGATCCGCATGATCGGCAGCTTGGTCTGCTCGGCGGAAAGGATGAGGTCGCGCACGCGGCCAAAGGTGGTGTCCTCACCGGCGCGGGTGATCTTGACTTCAAGCACTCCGTTCAGGTTGGTCGTGCCGGCAAAAACCTCCTCGCCGGTTGCCTTGTCCACCGGGAGCGACTCGCCGGTGATGTTTGCCTGGTTGATGGAGCCCTGGCCCTTGATGATTATGCCATCAGCCGCGACGTTGTCGCCGGGGCGAATCCGGATCACGTCGCCCACCTTCA
>DQOE01000425.1 GCA_015658765.1 Verrucomicrobiota bacterium
ATCACCACCAACTCCGACTCGGCGGCGGTGGCGTTGACGCCGTTCCAGACCGAGTCCTGCCGAGCCGCGCCACCGGCGACGAGCCGCCACGGTTTCTTCGCGCCGATGCGCTTGGCCAAGTCCTCGAACAACGGCCTCGCATCGTCGCGGGTAACGATGATGATTTCGCCGGCCTCGGGGAGTTGATCGAACCGCCGCAAAGTATGACCCACCAGCGGCAAACCGGCGACGTCGAGAAAGAGCTTGTCGCCACGCCCCATCCGCGTGCCACGCCCGGCGGCGACGATGACGATGGAAACTCCCGGCATGACTCAGGCGACGATGTCGTCCACGACGTGGCCGTGAACATCGGTGAGCCGCATGTCGCGGCCGTCAAAGAAGTAGGTCATCTTTTTGTGATCCATCCCGAGCAGGTGTAGCATCGTTGCGTGCATATCGTGGATCTCGAGTTTGTTCTCCACCGCGTGGTAGCCGAACTCATCTGTCGCACCGTAAGTGATTCCCGGCTTGGCCCCGCCTCCTGCCATCCAGATTGTGAAACCGTATGGATTGTGGTCGCGACCGTTGCTGCCCTGCGCAAATGGTGTGCGGCCAAATTCGCCGGACCAGACCACCAACGTGTCCTTTAACATACCGCGTGATTTGAGGTCCTGCAGCAGGCCAGCAATTGGCTGGTCGGTGGCACGGGCGTTGTCTCCGTGGTTTTTCAACAGCCCACCGTGGGCATCCCAGCGGTCGCTGCCACCAATACGCGGGCAGGTCAACTCGATAAAACGCACGCCCTTTTCCACAAGACGCCGAGCCATCAGGCACTGCATCCCAAATGTGCGCGTGTGCTCGTACTTGGCCTCGAGACCATAAAGCTTCCGGGTTGCCCCGGTCTCGCCCTTGATATCGATCAACTCCGGCACGGCAGCCTGCATGCGATACGCCATCTCGTAGTTGGCGATCGCCGACTCAAGTTCATCGACGTGGCCGAACCGGTCGAGCACGCCCCGGTCGAGCTTGTTCAGCAGACCGAGCTTGGCCTGCTGCGCCCCGGGCCGGCTTTCGCGCGGCTGAATGTCGGCCAGCGGCTCCTTACCTGTCTTGAACACGGTGGCCTGATGGCTTGCCGGCAGAAAGCCGTTTCCAAAATTGTCCCATCCACCAGACGGCACCAGGCCGCCGTTGAGCACCACGAAGCCCGGTAGGTCTGTCGCCTGCGTGCCCAGGCCGTAGCTCATCCAAGACCCCATGCTCGGCCGGCCCTGCACACCGAAGCCGGTATGCAGGAAAAAATTCGCGCTGTTGTGCTCGGAGAACTTCGAAGTCATGGAGCGCACGACGCACAACTCGTCGGCCATCGTGCCAATGTATGGGAAAATGTCGCTGACAGTGAGGCCACACTGACCGTATCGCTTGAATGCCCATGGCGACTTGAACGTGGTGCCAATATTGTCGAACTGAGTCGGGTTAATCTTCGCCGAAAACGGTTTGCCATGATCCTTATCGAGCCGAGGCTTGGGGTCGAAGGAATCGACCTGCGACACGCCGCCGTCCATATAGAGAAAAATGACGTTCTTCGCCCGGGGCTCGTAATGCGGTTTATGCGGCGCAAACGGCGAACTCGACTTGCCGTAAACCGGATCAGCCAAAAGGCTGCTCAATGCCACAGCGCCAAAGCCGCCGGCGCAGCGTCCCAACATCTCACGCCGGCTGATCGGTCGCGGCAGATAATTCTGGCATCCTTCGCTGTACAGTTTCATTTTAAATCAACGGGTAAAGCATCACTCACTCATCGCCCAAACCAGAGTGGGAGCCATCGCAAAAAGGTTTATCACAGGTGTGCTTACAGGCGCACCACGCGACGGTTTTAGCCTCGGCGATCTCAACTTTCTCGGGACCAAATGATGTACCCTTGTGCGATCCGTCACAGAAAGGCTGACCGGCTGACTTGCCACAAGTGCACCACCAGTAAGTGCCGGGCTCAACCTTTTGAATGATCGGATTGCGTTGGGCGATTATTGGTTTGTCCATGGCTCAGTTTATAAAAATAAATTCCTTAACGTTGAACAGCGTGTGGCAGAGATCGGTGAGTGGTTGCTTCAGTGAATCGTCTCCGGCAGCCTTCTGTCGTTGCTCGACAAACTCCACCGCGACCCCGGCCTCCCATGCCTCCGGCTCACGTCCGAACGCTTGCCAATACGCGCGGTTTACCAACTCGTTGGCGTCAGCGTTGCCACTCTTTAAAAGAGCATCAGCCCAAATGGCGGCCTGCTGATGCACAAACTCGTTGTTGAGCATGATGAGCGGCTGAGCTGGTGAGTTCGACACCGTACGCTTGCCAATCGTGGTAAACGGCGTCGGCTTGTCGAAGGCAGTCAACATCGGCTGAAGATGATTACGGCGCACCTCGACGTAAATGCTGCGTCGCCCATCACCGTCCATCGGGCCGCTACCGCCCGGGCTGCGGTTGGTCCGCATAAATGGCGTAATGTGCACCATCGGCCCCTTGCCAAATTGTCGCTTGTCGATACGGCCCGAGATCGCCAGCAACTGATCACGTATCACCTCTCCCTGCAAACGACGGATCGGCATGCGATGCAGCAGAGTGTTGTTCGGATCCACCCTGGCGCTGGCCATGTTCGGTTTACTCGACTGCCGGTACGTGCTCGAGAGCACAACCTGCCGAATCATGTCCTTCACCGACCAGTCGTGATCCATGATCTGCGACGCAAGATAGTCCAGGAGTTTCGGATGCGTCGGCGGCTTGCTGGTCGCGCCAAAGTTGTCGACTGTCTCAACAATGCCGCGGCCGAACAGGTGATGCCAAATGCGATTTACCGCCACACGCGAAACGAACGGGTTATCCGGATCGATCATCCTCTTGGCCAGTCCCATCCGGCCACTGCCACGCTGGGGTCGGTCGGTCACGCCCAACGCCTCAAGGAAGGAGCGCGGCACCAGCTCCTTGGCCGGTGTGCGGTGGTTGCCCCGAACGAGCACTGGTTCGTCCTCGCCGTTGCCGTCAAGCAGCGTCAACGCCCAAACTGCACCGGGAATCATTCGCTCTATGTCGGACCTGGCCTTGTGATAGGCGGCAAACTTCGCCGCTGCTTGGTCAAGATCAGCCGGTTTTTCGAGAAGATTATCGTGGCGAATCACCCAGTTGAGCAATTGCGCCGTTTCACGATCCGCCTGGCTGGCGGCACAATCGTTGGCCGCAGTCGTCAGCACCTTCGCCAAGCCCTTGGCCAAGTCGCCGCCGCTCTCGAGCAGCTTGGCCAAGCGCGAGTTAACTGGCTGCACGATCGGCGGTTCGCCGCCACCGAACTGCACGTGCTCAAGCGCAAACCCGCCTTTGGCTTTGAACTCCACATGCACGCGATGGCCGATGTAGTCTCGCACACGATGGCCGTGCCACTTCCACTCGTCGCCTTTGCTGTCAAGTTTCTGCCGCACGATCCCATGCAGCGGCCCGGCTATCTGCCGGTGTGAATTGACCGCAAGAAAAACATCCGCCTTCCCCTTGTAGCGATACCAAAGCGTGTCACCGTTCACGCCGAATGTGCGGGTGCGAATGATGCCAGTGAAGCGGGTGCTCAATCCGTCACTGCGGGCCGCTCCGTTTTCGTTGAACTCCTTAATCGGGTGGTTTGTGTTGTCGCCAAAGACCGGTGTGCCACTCTCCATTGGCCCAGTTCCGAATTGCCTTCCACCTGTGAACCATTCCTCCGGATCCTGTGCACGACGATAATCGGCAATCATGTCCTCGGCGGTCCAGTCGCGCTCGCTCTTTACATAGTTGCGTTCGCCTTCCTCAACAGTAACGTTGACCTTGATCAACTTAGCCTGTGCCGCGGTGTCTGCCTCGAGTTTGCGCATCACGGCGAGGGCATCGGCTCGCGGTTGACCAAGCGCGACATGCACCACATCCCGTAACGGATCACCGGCATTGCCACGAGCCTTGCCGAGGTACCCGATCCAAGCCGCAAGTTTTTCAGGTTGAAGGTTTTTTCCATTGGCCGCTTTCTGCACGGTCGGGTGCAAGGCGGTGTAATCGCCTGGCTTGGAGGCATCTTTGCCTTCGGGAATATTACGGACAATCTCCGCGGCAATCGGCAGATAATCGGCCAAGCGGCTGACCTTGGTTTGGACTGACGAGGCAAACTCATTGAGCAAGCCGGCCTCACTGTCGGCGCGGAGCCCGGCCAGTTTGTTATAGGCGGAATCTTGCGCCACCGGATCGGAGACATCCTTCAAGTGATAGCCGGAACTCTGCAGATAGCCGGCGAGAGCGTAGTAGTCCCGGGTCGATATGGCGTCGAACTTGTGGTCGTGGCAGCGGGCGCAGCCCACCGTCAGCCCGAGGAAAGCTTTGGAATAAACATCGATCTGGTTGTGCACGCGGTTGCACTCGTCGCCCCGGATGTCCACCGGCGAGTGCGTGGCCTCACCCAGATGCCAAAAGCCGGCGCCCTGCGCGGACTCGTTCTGTCGCGTGGCCGAGTCGATACGCGGGTCTTCCACCAAGTCGCCGGCGATGTGCTCGACCACAAAATCGGCGTACGACACGTCGGCGTTCATGGCGCGGACGACGTAGTTGCGGTAGCGATACGCCTCCGGGATCGGAAAATCGCTCTCGTGGCCGCGCGTCTCAGCGAAACGCACCAAGTCGAGCCAGTGCTGCCCCCAGCGCTCGCCGAAGTGCGGCGAGGCGAGCAGGTGTTCGACAAGGTTTTCGTAGACGTTCGGCGATCCACCTGCAACAAACGCCCCGATTTCCTCCGGTGTAGGCGGCAGGCCGATGAGGTCGAAGTACAGCCGGCGAACGAGCGTGCGTCGCGTCGCCCGTACGCTGGGGGAAAGTTCTGCAGCCTGCAGCTTGGCGAGGATAAACCTATCGACAGCAGTGTTGGCCCAGTCCGCGCCGCCGACCGTCTCGACCGATGGCGGCTGAATATCGCGCCGCACCGGCTGCCATGCCCAGTGTTCAGCTTTACGCTCAGCGATATCGAATGCGTCTTTGTCCGTAATGTCGGCCGTTTTGCCATCGCGGGAATCGGGCGCGCCCATCGCAACCCACTGGATCAACTTGTCGATAGACGCCTGCGGGAGCTTGGTTTTGGGCGGCATTTGCAGGTCACCGTTGTCATACGAAACCGCCTGGATCAACAGGCTGGCCTTGGGGTTGCCGGGGACGATCGCCGGGCCGGATTCGCCGCCCTTGCCGAGGCCCTCACGGGTGTCGAGCAGGAGTTCGCCCTTGGCCTTACCAGCCTCTTCGCTGTGGCATTTGTAGCAGTTTTGCACCAGCAACGGCCGAATGTGGTTCTCGAAAAACTCGATTCCCTCCGGCTCGGCGGCAGCCAAGCCGCTTG
>DQOE01000290.1 GCA_015658765.1 Verrucomicrobiota bacterium
CTTGGCACGCCACCACGAAACCGTCCGGCTTGGCCGAGCGGGCGCTGCTTACCGGCGACAAAACGATGCGCTTGGCCAAGGTCGCCAACTCGGCGCAAAACCCCGCGCCGTCCTTCTCGTCCACCATGCCGAGGATGAAAACCGGCGAGTCGGCGGAAAACCCGTCCGCCAAAGCCTGCCGCAGCATCGCTGCGCCCTCGGCGTTGTGCGCGCCGTCGAGCAGTACCGTCTGTTCGCCGCGCCGGATGACCTGCAGCCGCCCCGGCCAATGCACCTTGGCCAAGCCGGCGCGAATCGCCCCGGGCGGCACCGGCAACTCGCCCTGCAATCGCCCGACCACCGCCTTGGCCAAACTCGCGTTGGTTTGCTGATGCCGCCCGAGCAGCGGCAAGTCGGCGGTGGACTCCGCTTGGCCAAGCTCGATCAACTCCGCGCCTTGCCTCGCTGCTTCGGCGCGGATCACTGCCAGCGCCTCCGGTTGAGCGGCCGCCGTCAGCGCCGGGATGCCGGGCTTGATGATGCCGGCCTTCTCGGCGGCGATCGCCGCGTGTGTTTCGCCGAGCCAGCGCGTGTGGTCGAGCCCGATGTTGGTGATCACGCTGGCCAGTGGTGTGACGATGTTCGTCGCGTCGAGCCGGCCACCCAAGCCGGTTTCCCACAGCACGATGTCGCACGACTGCTCGGCGAAATGGCACAGCGCCGTCACCACCGCCACCTCGAAAAACGTCGGCCCTTGGCCCTCGGGAAATCCCGCCGCTGAGTCGCGAAGCTGCGCCGTCAGCCGGGCGAGCGCCCCCTCCGGGATCAACTCGCGGTTCACCTGCATCCGCTCGCGGAACGACACGAGGTGCGGCGAGGTGAACAGCCCCGTACGCAGGCCGGCCTCGCGGTAAATCGACTCGAGCATCGCGCAGACCGAGCCTTTGCCGTTGGTGCCGGCGACGTGGATAAAACGCAACCGCTCGTGCGGCGACCCGGCCAACGCGGCGAGCCGGCGGGGGTTGTCCAGCCCCAGCTTCGAGCCGAACAGGGTCAGCTCGAGCAGATGTTGAATGGCTTCGGAATACGTCACGATGCGCGGGGGAGTCTCAAGACCGAACTTTCAAGTTTCAAGCGCATTACTCGAAACTGAAAACTTGAAACTTGAAACCATCCGCGAAACCATTCCCGCCGGTGTTATCCATTCGGAACATTTTTTTTGCAGCGCTGCTGCTCCCGCTTGGCCAGGCGGTGGCCGGGGAGGCCAAGCCGGCGGACGCGTCCGGTGCGGTGATTGAGCGCGAGTTCCGCGAATTGCTTGAGCTCGATGACAAGGTTCACGACGAGGTCGATAAATGGATTCGCAGCAATGCGAAGCTGACCGCGAAACAGGTCGGCATCGATCCCGCGTCGCTCGATTTGCAGGTGCGCAACCGGCTCAGCAAGGTCGGCGAGGCGTACAAGGCGTTTCTCAACCGCCACTCCGGCCACGTCCGTGCGCGGCTGGCGTACGGCAGTTTTTTCAGCGACATCAACGAGATCGACAAGGCTATGGCGCAGTGGAAGAAGGCGCTCGAGCTGGCGCCGAAAAACCCGGTCGCGTGGAACAACATCGGCAAGGCGTACGGCAAACAGGGCAGGATCGCCGAGGCGTTCCGGCACTTCGGCAAGGCCGCCGAACTCGCTCCCAAGGAGGCGCTCTATTATCGAAATCTCGCCACGCTGATATTTTCGTACCCCGACGACGCGGCGCGCTACTACCTCATTGACCGCAGCCAGATCGTGCCCAAGTCGCTCGAGCTTTTCAAAAAAGCGCGCGCGCTCGACCCGAAAAATTTCACCCTCGCCACCGACGCCGCCTTGGCGCAACTGGGCACGCAGCCGTTCGAGGCCAAGGCTGCACTCGCCGCGTGGAACGACGCCCTCGCGATCGCGCCGTCGCCGGTCGAGGCGGAGGGCGTGCGGATTCATCTTGCCCGCATCCACGCGCACCTTGGCCAAGCGGACGCCGCACGCGCGCTGCTGGCCAAGGTGCACGAAACACAGTACGCCGAACTCAAGGCAGGCATCCTGCGGAAACTCGAGCCGCCGCCGGCCAAGCCGTGAGTCTGCCCGAAGCCATCCAGCCGGACGGTGCCACGCACGTGCGCTATCGCGGCAGGCGGCTGATTTATTTTGGCGGGTGCGACTACTATCGACTCGCGCACCATCCCAAGCTGCTCAAGGCCCACGCGCAAGCTGCCGCCCGCGACGGGCTCGGCACCGGCGCGTCGCGGATGACCACCGGCAACCACCCGGCACACGACAAACTCGAAACGTCGCTGGTGAAGTTTTTCGGCAGCGAAACCGCCACTGTTGTCGGCGACGGCTACCTCGCCAACATCGCGCTTGGCCAGGCGGCCAACGGCCGGTTCGACGCGGCGTTCATCGACGAGAAGGCGCACATGAGCCTGCGCGATGCCGCGCAATTTATCGGCTGCCCGGTGGTGCGCTACCGCCACTGCAATGCCGATGACCTGGCCAGGCGGGTGAGCCGTCGGCGAGCGGTCAAGCGGGTGTTGCTGATGACCGACGGCGTCTTTGGCGCGACCGGCCGCGTCGCGCCGGTGGGCGACTTGGCCAAGCGGCTCGCGCGCTCGGCCACGCTGTGGATCGACGACGCCCACGGCGCGGGCGTGCTGGGCGAGCGGCTGCGCGGCACCGCCGAGCAGTGCGGCTTGGGCGGCCGGCGCGTGATTCAGTCGATCACATTCAGCAAAGCGCTCGGGAGTTTTGGCGGTGCGATCTTGGGGTCGCGCTGGCTACGGGCGGCGCTGCTCGACGGCAACAACGTCGTTACCGGCAGCAGTTCGTTGCCAGCCGGCTTGGCCAAGGCCACGCTGGCGTCGCTTGAGTTGCTGCGCACCCGCCCCGCCTTGGCCAAGCGGCTGCGCCGCAACACCGCGTTTGTGAAGGCCAAGTTGCTCGCCGCCGGGCTGCCAATCGGCGACCCGGCATTCCCGGTGTTCAGCCTCGATTGTCCCGGGAAAAAAGCCGCCATGGCACTGCGCCACCGGTTATTGGGCAACGGCATTTATCCCTCGTGCATTCGCTACCCGACGGGGAGCGAAGGGGCTTTTTATCGCTTCGCCATTTCCAGCGAACACACCCGCGAGCAGCTAGAACACTTAGTCGCCGCGTTGAGTGGGTGAAAAAAGCCGCCGTGGAATCCGGCGGCTTTTGAGTGGTAAATTTTGCCGGTGTTTAGCGGCCGCTGATTTGGCTTAGCTCTTCCTTGCTGACTCGGCCGTCCTTGTTGGTGTCGA
>DQOE01000428.1 GCA_015658765.1 Verrucomicrobiota bacterium
CGGGTCTGCCGGCACGCGATCATTTTGGAGGAGGGCGCCGTCGCGGCGTCGGGCACGCTCGACGAGTTGCTCGCCGGCCAGCCGCACGCATTTTTGCTCCGGTGGAAAACCGGCGACGACGAAGCCGACCGTGACTTGCTCGCCGCGCTGCAGCGGGAGGGCGCGGAGGCTACTCCCGGCGATGAGCTTGGCCAAGCGCGCGCGGTGGTGTCGGAGCAGTGGCCGACGCAGCGGTTTTTTCAACTCGCCCGCGAGTGCGGCGTGACGCTGACCGGCCTCGAGCCGGAGGAGATGGATTTGCGGACGGTGTACCGGCGGCTCGTCGGTATGGACACCGCCGCGCCGGCGCTCATCCGCTTGGCCAAGCGCGACGAAAGCGGGGTGGCGGCATCGTGAGCGACTCGTCGGCGACAGACTGGAAGGAGCGCCCGCGCGCCGCTTGGCTGGCCGTTTGGCCCATCGCACTCACGGCGTTGCGGCTGGTGTTTCGCCGCAAATTGTTTTGGTTGATGCTGGGTTTTGCGCTGCTGAATTTCTTGTTTGTCTTCGGCGCGATTTATTTGCTGGCAACGTTGAAGGCGCAGCAGCCGGACATCGGTAAAATGCTCACGGCGATGCTTCCCGACTTGGCCGGCACGGAAAAAACATTTCTCAACTTCATGCTGGCGCAGGGCACGGTGACGATGATTTTGCTGGCGTTCGCCGGCTCGGTGCTGGCCGGCAACGACCATCGCCGGGGCGGGTTGACGTTTTATCTGTCGCGCCGGATCAGCGTGCTGCACTACGCGGGCGGCAAGCTGCTGGCGATCGGTTTGCTGGTCAGCCTCACGACAACGCTCCCGGCGCTGGTGCTGTTTCTCGAGCAGGGAATGCTCGGCGACACGGCAAAATATTTCGGCGAAAACTACACCATCGCTATTGGCATCCTCGGCTACGGCCTCCTGATCTCGGTGACGCTTGGACTGCTGTTGTTCGCGCTCGTGTCGTGGATGCCTCGCCCGGTGCCGCTGGTGATGTCGTGGGCTTGTCTGTTCTTTTTTCTGCCTGTGCTCAGCGAGATTTTGAGCAAGGTATTCGACGACCGGCAATGGCGGTTGCTGAATCTTTGGCGCGACATTTACGCGGTTGGCAGCCGCTGTTTCGGCGAGGCGGCGGTGCGCTCCCGCGACGCGGCGCAATTGCCGGAAGCGGCGGCGGTGATCGTCGCCGTTTGCCTCCTCTCATTTATCGCGATCGTGTTTCGCATTCGCCAATTGCGGCACCAGTCATGAACACCGAATCCAGAGCGACGACTGCCCTGGCCGAGGTGCGAAATGTGTCCAAGTGGTTCGGCCCGGTGATGGCGCTCAACGGCGTGAGCCTCGAGATCGGCCCCGGCATCACCGGCTTGGTCGGGCCAAACGGCGCGGGCAAAACGACGTTGCTGCGGCTGCTCACCGGGCAGATCAAGCCGAGCCTCGGCGGGATCGATGTGTGCGGCAGGAACGCCTGGTCGGCAAGAGCGAAGGATCACATCGGGCTGTGTCCATTCGGCGACGCGACGTGGGATGAGTTGTCGGGGCGGCAGTTGATGCGCGTGACGGCCGGGCTGCGCGGGTTCACCGGGGCCGAGGCGCGGCGGCGTGCCGAGTCGGTGCTCGAAACGGTCGGCATGGCCAAGCGCGCCGACCGGCCGGTGCGCACCTACTCGAAGGGCATGCGCCAGCGCATCAAGCTTGGCCAGGCGTTGGTGCACGACCCCGATTTGCTCGTGCTCGACGAGCCGCTCAACGGCGTGGACCCGGTCGGCTGCGAGGAGTTGAACGACCTGTTTCGCACCTTGGCCGCGAAGGGCAAGGCGGTGCTGGTGTCGAGCCACATTTTGCACGAGATGGATCAGTTGGCCGACCGCATCCTGTTCATTTGCCGGGGCAAACTGCTGGCCTCCGGCTCGCTCGCGGAGATTCGCGACATGCTCGACGACCACCCGCTGAAGGTGCGCATCTCGTGCGGGTCGCCGCGCCGGATCGCGCCGCAACTGCTCACACTCGAGTCGGTGAAATCCGTGAGCATCGAGCCACCGAGCGACCTGCTGCTCGAGGTGCAAAACCCGAGTCGGTTTTACGCCGAATTTGGCGAGTTCGCCGCCGGAAACGATGCACAAGTGCACCGGCTCAAAGCCACCGACACCTCGACCGAGGCGGTGTTCGACTACCTCATGGAACGCGCCGCGCGCCCGGAATAACGACATGGACACCGTCAGCAAAACATCGACCTTGGCCGCCTTCGCGCAGGTGTTTCGGCTGTCATTGCGTCGGCAGTTTTTCACGCGGCAAACGATTGTCATGCTCGTGCTGCTGGGGTTGGCGGTGCTGATCACGTACCTGTGGTCGCTGCCCAAGCTATGGCATCCCGACCCGCGGACCTCGGCCGAGTTGGCTCGGCAAATCGTGCTGCCGCTGTACATGGGTTTCCTGCTGCCTGTCATCTGCCTCGGCTACGCCTCGGCGGCGATCGCGGACGAGCGCACCGGCGAGACGCTCGTTTACCTGCTCACGGCCAACATCCCGCGCCCGCTGGTTTACCTGTCCAAATACGCCGCCGCGCTGCTGCTCACGCTGGGCATGACGCTCGGCGGGTTGGCAGCGCTGTGCCTCGTGCCGGGCAAAATTGGCCTCGGGGCACTGGGCGTTTTTTGGACGGTCACCGCCTGCGCGACGACGGCTTATGTGGGACTGTTTTTGCTGTTCAGCGCGGGGGTGCGCAGGGCGACTTTTCTCGCGTTGGCCTACGCGCTGATGATCGAGACGCTCACCGGCAACATTCCCGGCGTCGTCAAGCGGATCACCGTATCGTTTTACGCCAAGAGCTGGCTCTACGAGTCCGGCGAGACGCTCGATCTTGCGCCGAGCGGTGTTGC
>DQOE01000361.1 GCA_015658765.1 Verrucomicrobiota bacterium
CAAAGCAAAGCCGGTGTCGAAAACAAAGATTACACCGCACAAAAAGCCCTCTTGGCCAAGGTCGAAAAAGGCGAACTCACCCGCGACGACCTGCTGAACCGGGGCAGCGAACTCCTCAACGAGGAAGTCGCCGCCGTGGCCTGATCCCCTGCCCCGCACTTTGACAAAGCCCCCGCTTAGCCGGGGGCTTTTGTGTTGCCCTTGGCCAAGCGCCGGAACGACACTACGCCCATGCAGCTTTTTCTTAACGGCGAATGGAACGGGCTCAGTGACACCGCCGAGGTGGTCAACCCGTACGACGGGTCGGTCATCGACACCGTGCCATGCGCCTCCCCTGCCGAGATCACCTCGGCGATCGACGGCCTGGCCAGGGGCGCCCAAGCCATGCGCAACATGCCGGCGCACCAGCGGGTGGATATCCTACGCAAAGCCGCCTCGCTCATGCGCGAGCGGCAAGAGAAACTCGGCCGGTTGATCAGCACCGAGGAAGGCAAGGTGCTGGCCGAGGGACACATCGAGGCCGGCAGGGCCGCCGAGACGATCGACCTCTCCGCCGACGAGGCGCGGGCATTGCACGGCGAAACCGTGCCGCTCGACTCCACACCCGGTGGCGTTGGCAAGCTCGGTTTTACGCTGCGCGTGCCGTGCGGTATCGTCGCAGCGATCACGCCGTTCAATTTTCCGATGAATCTCGTCGCGCACAAGGTCGGCCCGGCGATTGCCGCCGGCAACGCCGTGCTGCTCAAGCCGGCGTCCGACACCCCTCTGTCGGCGCTTAAACTGGTGGAGATTTTGCTCGAGGCCGGTCTTCCGGCGGAAGCCATCGCGTGCATCACCGGGCCCGGCGCCGCGCTTGGCCAGGCAATCTGCACCGACCCGCGCGTCCGCAAAATCAGCTTCACCGGCAGTGCCGAGGTGGGCGAACAAATCTGCCGCCTGGCCGGGCTCAAGCGCGTCACGATGGAGCTTGGATCCAACAGCCCGGTAATCGTGCTCGACGATGCCGATCCCGAAAAAGTGGCCACGGCCCTCGCCGTCACCGGCTTCGCCAACGCCGGGCAGGTCTGCATCTCCTCCCAGCGCGTCATCGCCACGCCGTCGATTCACGACGACCTGCTCGACGCCCTCAAGGCCAAGGTCGGGCAACTCACCGCCGGCGATCAACTCGCCGAGGGAACGAACGTCGGCCCACTCGTCCGTGAAGCCGACGCCAGGCGTGTGGAGGAGTGGCTTGGCCAAGCTCGCGACCAAGGGGCGGAACTGCTCTGCGGCGGCGACCGCGAAGGCTCCGTCGTGCAGCCGGCGGTGTTGGCCAACGTTAACCGAGACATGCGGATGAGCTGCGACGAACTGTTCGGCCCGGCGGTGGGCGTCACTCGCGCGGACAGCATCGACGATGCCATCCGCCTGGCCAACGACACGCGGTATGGCTTGAGCGCCTCCATCTTCACGCAGGACATCGACAAGGCGATCCGCTTCGCGCGCGAGGTGGACAGCGGCAATCTGCACATCAACTTCGGCACCGCGTGGCGCGCCGAGACCATGCCCTACGGCGGACTCAAAGACAGCGGCATGGGCAAGGAAGGCCCCAGGTACGCCGTGGAGGAAATGACCGAAACCAAAATGGTGGTCATTCATGGGAAATAATTTCCCGCACCGGTGAAGTTGTTAAAGGCTTTGGTCGCCGGACTTCTCTATACGGTACAGGTGGGTGTCACTCCTCAGAAATAGCGCGCCATCAGCGATGGCTGGCGAAGCCTTGAAATTGCCTTTCAACTGATTGATTGCCAGAACCTCGAATTTGTCAGAGGCGGCGACAATGGTGGTTTTTCCTTCACGGTTGCAGAAGTAGATGCGACCGCGAATCTCGACGGGCGAGGCGTCGTGGTTGCCGCCGAGACGTTCGCGCCAATGCTCCCTGCCAGTCAAGGCGTCTACACAACTCGCCACGCCCCCATCATGCACGACAAAAAGTTTCCGTCCGACCAGAATTGGTGATGGAACATGAGGAATGCTGATGGAACGCTGCCAAACAACCTGATCGTCGCGGAGCCTGCCCTTGCCGGGGCGTACGGCATAGACACAGAAATGATCCTGGCGGATGGAACCCACGACATAAAACAGGCCGTTTCCGTAGGAAGGACGGCCCACGATGGAGAAACCGTTGTACGGCATCCACCACAGTTCCGAGCCGGTCGTGAGGTCATACGCCGCAACGTGGTCGGCCCCGGAGCAAACGAGTTGGGGGAAACCGTCGATGCGCTGAACAAGCGGCGTGGAGTAGGCCATTTTTGCGATGGACCGCTTCTTGGCGGCGGCCTCGAGGTGTGCCCGCGGCTGCTTCCACTTGACCTTCCCCGTCCGCTTGTCGAGCGCTGCGATGAATTGCTTGTCGATGCCGTCGCAGGTGAGAATCAACAGGTCGCCATGAAGAATCGGCGAGCTGGCTCCCCCCTGAATCACGTTGTAATCGAACTCGGTGTTTTTCCAGAGGATGCCGCCGGCCGTGTCCAGGCACACGGTGCCGCGCGGGCCGAAGTGGACGTACACGCGCTCGCCGTCCAGCACCGGCGTCGGGGAGGCGTAGCCATTCAAACGATGGCGCGGGCCTGCGTCCCCCGGCGTCAACACCTCGACATTGTGCAGCAATTTGCCGCTGGTTTTGTCAATGCAAACGGCGTGGAGGGACTTGCCCTCGGCATCGGCGCTGGTCATCCAGACTTGGTTGCCTGCAATCACCGGTGACGACCAGCCTTGGCCGGGCACTGCGGTTTTCCAGGTGATGTTTTTGCCTTCCTCCCAGTGGATGGGAATGCCCTTTTGGTCGGAGTGCCCCTGCCCGTCGGGTCCGCGAAACTGCGGCCAGTCGGCTGTCGAATAGACGACGGCGAGCAGAAAGGCCAAGCTTGTAAAATTAAGATGGAATGAACTCGATTTCATGGGAACAGAATCGGCAAGTGGTGAAAAAAGGTAGAGCCACCAACCCGCGTCGTCAAAGCCCTTTCGGCTTATTTTGGCGGATCGAGCCACTCCGGGTCGTACGGTGTTAGCGCGGTCACTCCGGCGAGGTGGTTCAGCACGTTGCGCAGCAGTTTCGTCAGCTTGGGATCGGGGCCGGAACGCTCTCGCGATCCGGGTAGGCATGCAGTCCTTGCAGTTCGATGGCTCCATTGGCGGGGGCAGCCAAGGCCAAAAGCAGCATGGCTGTTGTCATGCCGTGAGCGACCGCAGCTCGCCTCCGGTCGTCTCGTTGTCTTTTTCATTTTGAATACCTGCCCTTGACCAAGCGCCTCTTCCTTAATTGGTTATGCGGAGGCCGATGCTGGTGTGATTGTGCCGAATGTCAAAACACTTTGAAAAAATCTTCCCCGAACAAAATAAACTCGCGTTGCTTAAAATCGGCAAAGTAGGGTCGCCGCATGTGCTTCACCCGCTTCCGCCGACAGGAGGAGACCGAATAAATGTCGAATGACTCCAGGACTGACCCTCGCCCGTGGCACTCGGGTATCACACGCTATCAATGGATGGTGTTGGTTGTTGCCTCGCTTGGGTGGGTGTTCGATATTTTCGAGGGCCAAATTTTCGTTGCATCGATGCGCGATGCCATGCCGGATCTGCTCGGGGTATCCCCCGATCATGACTCGGTGCGCACCTGGAACGACCGTGCCTTTGGCTTCTTCCTGCTGGGTGGCGCGTTCGGCGGCGTGGTGTTTGGCATGATCAGCGACCGCATTGGCCGCGCCCGGACGATGATCTACACCATTCTGTTTTACTCGCTCTTCACCTGCCTGAGCGCCTTTTCACAGGAGCCGTGGCACATGGTGGTGCTGCGGTTCCTCGTGGCGATGGGCGTCGGCGGCGAATGGGCCGTGGCCAGCGCCATGGTGGCCGAGGTGATGCCCAGGCGATCGCGCCCGGTGATGAGTTCTATTTTTCATGCCTCGAGTGTCTTCGGCACCTTGCTGGCAGTGGCGGCTATTTATTTGCTGATTGGAAACCCGGAATTAAACGCGTGGCTGGCTGGCAAAGGCATCGACGGCTGGCGTGTGGGGTTTGCCATCGGCGTGTTGCCGGCATTTCTCACGCTTTGGATTCGCTGGAAACTGCACGAACCGGAGAGCTGGACCGCCGCCCGCGACCGCGCCGTGCGGGATGAAACCCAGCGGACAGGCCGGATCGGCGAGCTCTTCTCCGCAGCCCACCGGCGTAACACATTGATCGGCGTGACCCTTGCGACCATCGGTCTGGTCACGTTTTGGGGAGGCCACATCTACGGCAAAAACGCCCTCATGCGCCAGGCACAGGCCGAGGTTTTGATGATGGAAAACATCGGCGCCGACGCTGATAAAGAGGTGAAGAATGCGGCTTTTGAGAAGCACAAGTCCGAAATCAAGCGGGCCGAGATGACGAGCATGGCGCTGAACACTACCGGAGCGGGCCTGGGCCTCGTGCTCTTCGGCGGCATCTCGATCCGACTCGGGCGGAAGGGCGCCTTTGTACTCTACCACGCGATGGCTTTTGTGATGATGCTGGTGATGTTCCAGTGGCTGATTCCCGGCGACGCCTCCAAGGGAGTGCTCATGGTGTGCCTGCCTGTGTTCGGGTTTTTCACCGTGGGCATGCATGCGGGCTATGCCGTGTATTTTCCGGAACTGTACCCAACCCGCCTGCGCGGCACGGGAACGGGCTTTTGCTTCAACATGGGCCGGCTGGGCACCGCCGCCGCGTTCTTTGGCTTTGCCGCCATGGCCAGCCCGCCCACGCCAGAAACCAAGGCCATGTGGCTCGCGCCCCTGTTCCTGCTCGGCGTGGTCGTGGTGTTGTTCGCCAAGGAAACCCGCGACGAGGATTTGCCGGAGTAAGGCGGGGACGTCCCGCTACACCAGCGAAAACCCATCCGCCGCAAACTTGGCCAAGCGCATCTCGTGTGCCCCGTTGGCGCGGGTGAGTTCGTGGATGAAAACAATCTCATCGCCCATCCGCTGCGCGTCGATGTAGCGCAACGAGCCGGAGGCGTGGGGGCTGAGCACGACCGGGCCGTCCGGCGAGAGTACTTCCCATGAATTCAAATTGTCCGAGACGGCCAAGCCGGTTTTTTCCTCGTAGTTTTCATGATGACCGGCGCTGCCATCGTAGAATGCGTAGTAACGGCCATTGAGCGGCAACACACTGTTGATGCGACGGCAATATTTGTCCCACGCAGTGTCGCCCTCAGGCTCCAGCACGATGCCCTGCCAGTCCCACTGGTCAAGATCGGTGGAGGTGGCCAGCGCGGTGGCGCTGACGCATTCGCCGGTGTTGAAAATATCCAGCGAGTCATGCGATTTGTCGCCGGTGGTCGAGGTGCTTTTTGCGACGCTGAGGAAGAGATAATAAACGCCATCAACCTCCATCAGCCACGGGTCCTTCACGCCCTCCAGCCCCAACTCGGTGGCGGTGAACAGGCGTTTCGTGTTGCCAGGATCAAGAGCCTCCACTGTATCCGCCCGGTTGACGGTGGTGCACCAGCGGCCATCTTCCGGGGCCACATAGCTGCTGAAGTAGCGCCATTGGCCGTCCGGGCCGCGCTTGAGGATGCTCTTCTCGATTGAGGCGGAATCGTACTGGCTTTTGCGCACCGACCACACGTCTTCAAACGATTCGAAATCGGTCGTCCTGGCGATTCGCGACTCGCCGCCGCGGTCAGGCTCCACCCCTCGCGGACGGCGGATTCGATAAGTGAGATACGCGGCCTGGTCAGCCTCGTCCCAGCACCAACCGGGCGCACCCACCCAATATCCTTTTTCGTCACCCACAGGCTCGCGAATAATCGCTCCCTCCAGCAGTTCCCTTTCAATGTTCAACCGGTTCATTTGATCGTGATTATCTTTCTTGTGCGTATGGATTCCTCCGCCGCGATGGCCAGCAACGTGCCGTCGATGCAGTTGGCCACCGAGGTCAGCTGTGTCTCCCCTGTGCGGATGGCGCGGATGAAGGCCGGATGAATCTCAGCAAACCCCAAGTGCCCGCCCCAGCCAACGCCGCGCTTGGCCTTCACCTTGATGACTCGCGGCTCGCCTTTCCGCTTGCCGTGCTGCCAATGGAGAATCTGCAGATTGTCGAGGTCGGTCTGCAACACGCCTTGATCACCCACCACGCCCATCTCGAGCGTCTCCCTCGGCGGCTCGTGCGCGAACAGACAAAGATGCAGCGTGCCCTTCGCGCCGTTGGCGTAATCCCAGCTCACCGTCGCGTGGTCGTGTACCTGGTTGGCGCCGGGGATGACGCGGTTGACGGCGTTGCTGCCAAACGCGCTCACACGCTTGGGCCGGTCGCCCACCCACCAGTTCATCAAGTCAAAGTGATGGCAGTTTTTATCGACGAGACAGCCACCGCTCTTTCGGCGATCCTGAATCCACTCGCGTGACTTGGGCTGGAACGGCCCGCGAAACTCCTTGCACCACGTCATGTGCGGCGTGCCGACCGCGCCAGCGTCCACCAACTTTTTGAACTTACCGAAAAACGGCGAGTACCGCAGCTCGTGGCCGATCATCAACACGCGATCGCTTTTCGCCGAGGCGCGCAACAGCTTGCGACACTCGGCCGGCGTGATGCCCGCGGGCTTCTCGAGAAAAAGATGTTTCCCCGCCTTGAGCGCCTCCAACGCCAGCGGCACATGGGTGAAGTTGGGCGAGGAGACCACCACCGCGTCGAGGTCACTGTGGATGAGGTCGCGTTCATTTTTGAACAACCGCATTCCCGGCGCCACCTCCATCGCCCGGGCGATGCGCCCGGGATCACCGGCGCAAAGGGCAACGGCCTCCGCCTGCCCCCGGCATTCCCGGTGGAACAACTGCAGATGGCTGAAGCCCATCGCTCCCACACCAACAAAGCCTATGCGAATTTTCCGTGCCACGCGGCGCGGACTCTGCCCGAGGCCATGGCCATCGGGCAAGCCAAGCGTGCATTCACCCCTGCTGCCGCGTCGTTGCTTTTGGATCGGAGAGGATGTAGCGACCCGTTTTTTTGCCGCCAACTTTTTCCATGAGCCCGGCATCCAGCAAGGGACGCATCAAATTCATTGCGCCCTGGCGGGACACGTTCAATGCGGCCCATATCTCGGTCGGCGCCAGGCTGGCCCGGGCGCGCAGGAGTTGAAGCAACTGTTCCTGCTTGGGGCGCAGTACAAGTTTCGTGTCGGAATGCACTCGCAGCGCCAGAATCCGTAACCAGACTCGCTCCAACGTTTGGCACAATCCTTCCGCGCAATACTCCAGCCAGCCCGTAAGGTCTTCCCCCGATCGGCGCACTTCATTCAGGGCATCGTAATAACGTTGACGATCTTCCCAATAAAATTCGTCCACGGAAAAAACATGGTGCGTGTCAAAGCCGCGCCGGTACAACTCCCACAAACCCAAGGCACGACCCACCCGGCCATTTCCGTCCGCAAACGGGTGAATGGACTCAAACCGATAATGCAAAATAGCCGAACTCAATATCGGCGACAGCTTCACCGCTGCTTGGTTCCACCACTCGAGCAACTCGAACATCAACCCGGAAACCATCTCAGGATCTGGCGGGGCATAGCGGCCGACTCTCACCTTGATTGTTCGATAGCAACCGGACTCACCCTGATCCATCACCCCATCGGTTAGGGTTCGATGCAGTTCAAACAAGTCCTCGTGCCGGACGTTTTTTTTATCCGAATGCTTTTCCAAATATCGAAGGCCTGAAAAGTAATTGGTTATCTCCCGCTGCGACCGCTTGTCGGAACCGGCCAAGGTCTCTCTCCCTTCCAAGTTTCGGACCTGCTCTAAGGTAAGCGGGTTGCCCTCGATTGCGGTTGAGGCATGGGCATTCCGTGAACGGGTTTCCTTTTGCAGCGCGGGAATCCACGAAAGCTCAACGGACGCCCCCCGAATACGCTCGCGCAACGCTGCTGCTGACTCAACCTTGGCCAACAGCACCGTGGTGATCGTATATTTCGGCTCATAACTCATCTAAAAATTAGTCAACCATAAGTCCAGTTATTAGTCAACCCGCTTTATTTCTTAGGAAATAAGGCGTTTTCAGCTTGGTTTGGCTTGGCCAAGCGGCGAACAATCTATTTGCCACCGCGCAGTTCGAGTATCGCTTGGCCAAGCGCTCGGCCGATTTTGGTGAAGGTGATCGTGCTGCC
>DQOE01000386.1 GCA_015658765.1 Verrucomicrobiota bacterium
CAAAAAACACAACTTCCGCAAAATCATCCTCGGCGGCAAAGTCGGCACGCGGGTGAGCTAAGGGTAGGGATCAAGCGCGGGGGTCTGCGTTCACTAATCCAGCCCCAATAATTTGGCGGCGTTTTTGTAGTAGACTTTTTTCAGCACGTCGTCGGGAAGGTGGATGCCGTAGATGCGCCACCGGCCCAGTCCGCCGCCGTGGTGGAAGTATTCGTCGCGCGTCTCGAGGAACCGGAAATAAACGCGATACTGAAACCGGCTCATGCTGCCGCGGTCGATGCCGAAGAGGATGCGGTCGCTGTATTTGAGGAAGAAATCGCGGGCGGTGTACGGCTGGCGGCCCAGCTCGCTGAGCCGCGCGCCGAACTCGACGTAAAGGTTTGGATAGCGATCCAGCAGCGCCGCCACCTCGGCGAGGTTCTCCGGCCGATTGGCCACGTGCAAGCCGACGAAGGTCGTCTTGGGATGCCGCGCGATGACGTCGTTGCGCTGCCCGAGCAGGGTGTCTTTCGAGGGAAAATCCTTGCCGTAAAAACGCCAGAGCGGGTTGCGGACGAGCGCCTCGTATTGCTCGTTCCGGCCGTCCAGCGGCAGGAAGAAGGCGTCCGGGTCGGCCACGTGAATGGCCACCGGGATGCCCAACTCGCCGCACTTGGCCCAGACCGGATCGAGCCGCAGGTCGTTCACCGCGATCAGTTTACCGTCCTTTTCGCGGACGTAGAGGCCAAGCGCCTTGGACACCTTAAGCCCGCGCGCGCCGGCCTTGACCGCCTCTTCCAGGCTCTTGACCGCGCGCGCGGAAAAGTCCGGCTCGTTGATGAAGCGCCAGGGGATGCGCGTGAAGTGAATCACCCGGCCGGGCCAGCGGCGGTATTTTGCCTTTTGTTTTTCGAGAATCTCCCCCCAGCGGCCGTCGAAATCGACGAACAGCTTGACGTTGCAGTCGTCCATGATGGCGATGGCTTCATCCGGCTTCATCCGGCCTAGGTGCCCGTGGAAGTCGATGCAGGGAAACTTCGACCGCTCGACAAGGTTTTCCGGCACCTTGAGCATCGGCTGCGGCTTGAACTGGCCGAGGAGCAGCGCTTGGCTTTCCGTCGGCTTGTCGGCTGGCTGTGCCATTGACGAGGCGAGGGCAACTGCCGCCAAGCCGAGAACAGTGATCCGCTTGGCCAAGCGGAGGAATCGGGATGCTTTCGTGACTGTCATGGGATGGGTTGTGGCGGTTATCGAACGAAGCCGGTTTTCAGCGGCTCATATTTCCAGAGTGGCTCCTCGACCGGGTAGGTGCGGCTGGTGGTTCGCGCGGTCTTGAGGAACGCCTCGAATTGTTTCACGACCTCGGGATGGGCTTCTGCCACGTTGCGCGTTTCGCCGATATCGATGCCGATGTCGTAAAGTTCCAGTGGCAAATGGGGCTTTTGCCGGAGCGCCTTCCAGTTTCCGCGACGGGCCGCGACGGCCCACGGCGGTTTGCCGCCTTGGTTTTGTGGCTGGGTTTCCCAATACAAGAACCGTTCCGGTGGCGTTTGTTTTTCGCCCAGCAGCCGCTTGGCCAAGGGCGCGCCGTCAAGGCCTGCGGGCGGCTTGGCGTTGGCCAACTCGGCCAGCGTCGGCAGCACGTCCCAAAACGCCCAGGCCAGGTCGTCGGTCGCCCCGGCCGGCACCCGGCCCGGCCAACGAACCAGCAGCGGCACCCGGATGCCGCCCTCGTAAAAACTGCCCTTGCCGCCGTGCCGTGGTCGCCGAGCCCCCACTTGCCGAAACAGCCCGTGGCGTAGCCGGCGCCCTTGAGCACCTCGGCGAGGGTGATGTCGCTGTCGAGCAACGGAGCGCCGCCACCGTTGACGCGGGTCGAGCAATGCCCGGTGTGGTAGCCGGTCATCAGCACGCAGCGCGACGGCGCGCACACGCAATGCCCGGCGTAAAACTGCGTGAAGCGCGTCCCCTCGGCGGCCAGGCGGTCGAGGTGGGGCGTGCGGATTTGTTTCTGCCCGTAGCTGCCCAACTGCCCGTAGCCAAGGTCGTCCGCCACGATGAGAACGATGTTGGGCGGCGACGGCTTGGCCTGCGCTTGGCCAAACGCGGCGAACAAAACGGCCAAGCCGGCCAACAGTCGGTTCCGGTTCATTGGGTGATCAAATGTTCACTTCGCCGGTCGCGGTGTCGCCTGGCTGCAAACCAAGTTTCTCACGGATTTCCGCCAGTTCGTCGCGGATGCCATTTTTGAAAAAAGTGATGTCGGCTTTGTGGATGAGCAGGTTGGCACCCATGTTGACGAAGCGCGCCTGGCTGGCGGTGTCGCCCCACGCGTGAATGCCGGCGCCGATGCCCTTGGCTCGCGCCTTGGCAAAAATCGTTTCGGCGGTTTTGAGAAACGTGGGATCGTCGTATTGCTCCGGCTTGCCAAGGTTGCACGACAAGTCGTGAGGCCCGATTAGCACCGAGTCGATGCCAGGCACGTCGAGGATGCGATCGAGGTTTTCGACGGCCGGCACGCTCTCGATGTTAACGATGAGCAGGTTGTTTTCGTTGAGGCCGGGCGCGTAGTTGGCGAGATCGCCAGGGAGCGGTTCGCCGGCGAGGGCGTCGTTGAGGCGCTGGCCCTTGAGCGGACGCAGCTTGGTTGCGCCGCGCAATTGCTGCACCTGCTCGGCCTGCTCGATGTACGGTGCGACGACTCCCGCTGCGCCGTCGTCGAGCACCATCGTCGCCTCGTACGGCGAAGGGGAGATGGTGCGCACCAGCGGCGGCAACCCCATCGCGGCGTAGGTGCGGCACATCCACGAAACCTGGCTGCGATCCAGCGCAATGTGCTCGGTGTCGATGAAAACAAAATCGAGTCCGCAGTCGCCAAGCACTTTCGGCCAGAACGGGGAAGGCGAAACGATCAGTGTCCCGAAAACCGGCCCGCCGTTATGCAGCGATTTTTTTAATTCAACGGATGTCATTTTAGTG
>DQOE01000032.1 GCA_015658765.1 Verrucomicrobiota bacterium
CGCCGGAAGCCGGCCGCGTGGGCGCGCTCCGGCGTCTCGAGCCGCCAGTCGAAGTTGCGCTTGGGGCCGGAGGTGTGCATGGCTGCGTAAACCTCGCGGTGGTAGGTTTCCTGATAAACGACGAGTCCCTCCGCGCCGGCCTCGACCAGCGGCCGGTATTCGTCGGTCTCCATTGGGCCGACTTCGAGCGAGATGGACGGGACGGCGTCACGCAGCGCCTCGACGCAGTCGGCCATGTAGCGGCCCGAGATAAACTTTGGGTGTTCCCCGGCGACGAGCAGGACGTTGCGAAAGCCCTGCCCGGCGAGTGCCCTGGCCTCGCGCACGACTTCATCGACCGAGAGCGTCACGCGCAGGATTGGGTTGTCGCGTGAGAAGCCGCAGTATTGGCAGTTGTTGATGCATTCGTTGGAGAGGTAGAGCGGCGCGAAGAGCCGGATGACTTTGCCGTACCGTTGCTGGGTCAGTTGGTTCGCGCGTTTGGCCAACGGCTCGAGCTGGCCGGCGGCGGCGGGGGAGAGCAGGGCAGCGAGGTCGGCCAAGCCCAAGTCGCGCTTGGCCAGGGCGGCTGACACCTCATCGTCCGAGGCGTCGCGGGCGCGGCTCCTGAGCGCGTCGATGGGCAATTGGTCAAAATGGCCGACAAAACTCACGGAGCCAAGTTAGCGGAGAGTCTGCGCTGGGCCAAGCGTGGTTGTCATATGGCCACGGGATGAATAGGGTCTGCCGTGTTGCTCGTCATACAGCGGCACCTGATGTTTGGATCGAGGAAAAAAAAGCCGAAAGACGGGAATGAGGAGCATCGTTATTATCTGCTCCCCGGCATGGGGCGCTCCAACCGGCGGTACCGGAGCAAGATCCAAATGTGGAGCATCATCGCCGGGATCGTCGGCTCCGCGTTGATCGGCGTGGCGCTCTGGCTGGTCAACCGTTGATCGGCCACGCGGTTTTAAACGCAGAGCACGCGGAGACGCGGAGGGCCGCAGAGAAAGGATGGGGACACGGATTTCACGGATTCATTTGAGGAAATCCTAATCCTAAAATCGAAATCCTAAACAAATTCAAAATTAAAAAAAACAATCCGAGAAAATCCGTGTCCAAAAAATGACCCTGAAAATCTGCGTCCCCGTTTTATAACTTCAACCCTTCAACGCAGCCAATTCCTTTCGCAACAGCTCGGCCATTGGGGCGACGGTGCCGCGGCTGAAATCGAGCCGGGTGTTGCAGCGCTCGAACAGTTCCGGCAGCGGCCTTGAGCCGCCCAGCGCGAGCGCGACCTTGTAGTCGGCGAGCGCCTGGGCGCGATCCTGTTTGCTGTTGGCCCAGATCTGAAGTGCGCCGAGTTGGGCGATGCCGTACTCGACGTAGTAAAACGGGTGCAGAAAAATGTGGAGTTGCCGGTGCCACAGCTTGGCCCGAGCGCGCTCGTGGCCGCTCCAGTCGATACCGCCGTCGAAGCGCTCCATCAAGCCATCCCAGGCGCCGTCGCGCTCGGCGACCGAGTGGCCGGGGTTCAGGTAGAGCCAATGCTGAAAGGCATCGACCGTGGCGATCCACGGGAAGACGAACACGATGCCCTCGAGGTGGGTGATCCGCGCACGGCGCACTTCCTCTGTGTCGTAAAACTCGCCGAGGTATTCGCCGCCGAGCAGCTCCATCGCCATCGAGGCGACTTCGCAAAACTCGATCGGCGCGTGGCGGTACGAGTGCAGCGGCTCGTCTTGGCAAGCCATGGTGTGAAACGCATGTCCGGCCTCGTGCAGCAGCGTCTCGACGTCGCGCTGTACGCCGACGGAGTTCATGAAAATGAAAGGCAACCGCGCCTCGGCCAGTGAGTCCTGATAGCCGCCGGGCGCCTTGCCCTTGCGGTTGGCGAGGTCGAGCAGGTCGAGGTTCTGCATGGTCTGAAACCAACCGGCGAGGTCGCCGTCAAGTTGATCGAAGATCGCCTGCGTGCGGCTGATCAACTGCGGCACCTCGTCGAACGGCTTGAGCGGCGGACGGCCTTGCGGATCGGTCGCGGTGTCCCACGGCTTGAGCGACTCGATGCCAAGTGCGGCTTGGCGCTCGTCGTGCAGTTCCCTGAGCAGCGGCACCATTTCCTGCTCGATGGCGTCGTGGAAGGCGAGGCAGTCGTCCGGCGTGTAGTCGAATCGGCCCTTGCGGCGGTGCGCGAAGTCGCGGTAGTTCGGGAAATCGGCGTTGGCGCTCATCTGGTTGCGCCGCTTGGCCAAGCTGTCGAGTTGGCCATCGATGGTTTCGGCCTCCTCGAGCCGTCGATTGGCGACGAGTTCCCACGCCTCCTGCCGCCGCGCGCGGTCGGTTTCCTCGAGGTAGCGGCCCATTTGCACGAGGGTGCGTTCTTCGCCGTCGAACTGTACGGCGAGGCCGCCGATGAGTTTTTGGTATTGCTGCCCAAGCTTGGTTGTCTCGGTCTCGAGCGCGACGTTCTCGGGCCGGAACAACTCGACCTCGAGCGCGGAGTCACGGGTGAACACCTCGTAGCGCCTGGGCGGGAGGCTGTCGCGGTGCGGGTGGTCGGAGAGCGCCTTGGCTAGGCGGAAGCTGCATTGCTTCTCCTCCGGCTCGATTTTCTCGACGAAATCGAGGTAGTCCTGTTCCGCGGTTTTGTCGTTCGTTTGGCAGGTCATCGCGATGTAGCGCTTGGAACTTTCCTCGGCGATCGCGGCGGAGAGTTCCTCCCAGTTGAGAATGGCCTGCTCAAGCTGCGCGGCATCGGCGGCGGCGCTGAGCTGCTGCTCGAGTTGTTCAAAGAGCGGCGCGAGTGCGGCCCAGTCGCCGGTGTTCAAGTCGGCTGGAACAAACTGGCGCGGCGTGTGGACGGTGATTTTTTCAAACATGAATTTTTTATCGGGCCAAGTCTTTGAGGACGAACAGCAGCGTGCCCTGCCGATCGGAACTGACGGAGCAAAGGTGGACATCGTGTTTCGGGTGGAGTTCCTCGGTGAGGTATTTGCGGGCGGCAATGCCGTGGTACTCGACGAAGATGTTGTGAATGGCTACTTTCGGTGCGCCGGTGAGTACCTCGTGGAGAATCTCCGGCTCAGCGGTCTCGGCGTCCACCTTGAACAGGTCCACAGAGGTGAGTTGGGGTTGAATTGTGCTGAGTGCCATTGGCCAAGCGGAGGCGGCTGCCGGGGGGATTTAATTAACAACCGCCCCGCAGGGTCGAGACAATTCAGCCGGCGCAGATGGGTCGGGCGTTTTTTTTCTCGGAGTAAAGATGGCCAAGGGTTAGCTTTTCGCCGTTCGCAAAAAGGTGGATAATCAAGAGGAAAACCAAGTTGAACCGTCCGGGCCCGGAGTCGACGAATCCGTCGGCCAAGCGGAGGAACCGATGGCCTCGGCGGAGCCCGACACGCCTGAAGCGGCCGGGGAGCGGCGCGGTTTCATCAAGTTTTTTTGTGCGTTTATCGGCACGCTCATCAGTGTGGTGCCGTTCGGTGCCGGCATTTGGGCGTATCTCGATCCCTTGGCCAAGCGCGAGGGCGGGGGCGGCGACAGCGACGGCTTCATCAAGGTCACCACGCTCGACGCGATTCCGGCGGACGGTTCGCCGGCCAAGTTCGCCGTCGTGGCAGACAAGGTGGACGCGTGGAACCGGTTCACCAACGTGAGCATCGGTGCGGTGTACCTGCGCCTCGTCGATGGTGTGCCCAAGGCGCTGCACACGATCTGCCCGCACTTGGGCTGCTTCGTCGATTACCGGCAGGGCAAAAACGATTTTTTCTGCCCGTGCCATAACAGCAACTTCAAGCTGGACGGCAGCCTTGCCAAGGGCGTGAGCCCGCGCGCGATGGATGCGCTGCAAATCGACGTCCGCAACAAGACGGAGGTGTGGGTGAAGTTCCAGAATTTTCAACCCGGCCACAGCCACGCGGTTTCGGTGTCATGAAGTCGCTGCTGGACTGGATCGATCATCGCACCGGCATTCGCAGCCTGACCCGCGAGGCATTGTTCGAGAACATCCCCGGCGGCTCACGGTGGCGCTACGTCTGGGGCAGCACGCTCACGTTCACCATCTTCGTACAGTTCGTCACCGGCGTGTTTTTGTGGATGGGCTACAGCGCCAGCTCCGGCGACGCGTGGGAGTCGGTCAACTACATCCAAAACGA
>DQOE01000405.1 GCA_015658765.1 Verrucomicrobiota bacterium
CAACGGCAAGTTGCTGCACCGCGACGAGGCCGGCATCAGCCCATTCGACTCCGCCGTGCAGGGCGGCGACGCCGTGTGGGAGGGACTGCGTGTTTACGACGGCAAAATCTTCCGCTTGGCCAAGCACCTCGAGCGGCTCCGCAGTTCGGCGCTCGCACTGGCCTTCGCGGAGATACCGTCCGCCGAAAGCATCACGGCGGAAATCAAGCGCACGCTCGAGGCGAACAACATGACCGACAACGCGCACATCCGGCTCACGCTCACGCGCGGCGTCAAGCTCACCTCCGGCATGGACCCGCGCCTCAACACCGCCGGGCCGACGCTCATCGTCCTCGCCGAGCACAAGTCGCCCGTGTACGACAAGAGCGGCCTGAGCCTCATCACCTCGAGCGTACGACGCCCGGCACCCGACGTGCTCGACCCGAAGATTCACCACTGCAATTTGATCCAATCCATCCTCGCCAAAATCGAGGCCAACCACGCCGGAGCCGACGACGCGCTGATGCTCGACTCACGCGGCTTTGTCGCCGAGACGAACGCCACGCACCTGTTCATCGTCGAGAACGGCACCGTGACGACGAGCCGCCTCGTCGCCTGTCCGGAAGGCATCACCCGCGAAGTCGTGTTGAGCCTTTGCCGTGACAACGACATTCCGTTCGAGGTGCGCGATTTTTCGCTCACCGAGGTCTATCGCGCCGACGAACTTTTCTGCACCGGCACGATGGGCGAACTCGCGCCGGTCACGCAGGTCGATGGCCGTCCAATCGGCGATGGCGACGCCGGCCCGACGACTCGGCGCTTGGCCAAACTTTTCGACCAATGCGTCGCCGCCGAGGCCGAGCCGGTTCTGGATTGATTTTTTTGGTAACATTTTCGGCCAATTCGTGTAGCTTCCCCCCGCGATGACTATTGCTAACGTACTGACAGTATTTCTGGTGATTCTCGGCGTGATGCTTGTTTTTCAAGCCTTTTGGCTTTTTGGCACGGCACTATTCCCGCGCATGGTTGCCCAAGCGAGAGACCGCTACAAAACCCCCATCCGTACCACGCTGATCGGCTTGGCCGTCGTCGTGCCGACATTTCTGGTCGGCTTCACAGTGCTCGGCCAATTTCCGAATCCTATCGTAAAGGGGGCCGGGTTTGTGATCGGTGTCGTGCCGCTGATGCTCGGCGCCATCGGCTCGGCCGGCCTGTGCCAATTGATCGGCCTCGGCCTCCCCGCACCGGGCGATCAAAGCCAAAACTGGCGGCGTGTCTGGCGTGGCGGCTGGGTGCTCAACTTCTGTTATCTGCTGCCGTTCGCCGGTTGGTTTGTCATTTTGCCGTGGGGCATCATCAGCGGCTGCGGCGCGTTCGTCACGTCGCTCTCCGGGCGTGGCAATGACCGCAGCAATGACCGCAGCAATGACCGCAGCAATGATCGCGGCAGGGGCCGGGGCAGCCGTGCCCCGAGAAAAACTCCCGCCCCCGAACCGGTGGCCAAGCTCGACGACGACTCGCCGCGCAGCTCGCGTCTGCAGCGCAGCCAAATCCCGAGCGGCGACTCAGAAAACAAACCGAGCCAACGCCCCCGCCGACCGCGACGCCCGTCCCGACCCAAGCAGGTGGAGTGATGGAGTTTAACCGGCGACGATTCCTGCAAGCCGGCGGCACGGCCGCGCTGATGGGAACCGCCGGTTGCGACGCACCGCACAAGGCGCTCTGGCCGTACACCGGTTTGCCGGACGTGGCCAAGCCGCCGTTCGCGACGCCCAGCGGCGAATCGATCGGCCTCACCACCCACGCGCTCAATCGCCTCACGTTCGGCGCGAGGCCAGGGCAGCACGAGCGCATTCTCCGCTTGGCCACGCGCGAGGAGGATGCCGTGGACAAGTTCGTCGACGAGCAGCTCGCGCCGGAAAAAATCAACGACGATCGCGCCATGTTTCGCGTGCAGAAATTCGAGACACTCGCCCTCGCGCCGATCGGCGAGTTTTACGAGTTCCGGCCCCACATCCTCCGCGAGGAACTCACCCGCGCCACGCTGACCCGCGCCGTTTACTCGGAGCGTCAGCTGTACGAGGTGATGGTTCGGTTTTGGAGCGACCACTTCAACATCGACATCTCCAAGGGCGAATGCAAATGGCTCAAGCCGGCCGACGACCGCGACGTCATCCGGCCGCACGCGCTGGGCACGTTCCCCGAATTGCTCGCCGCCTCGGCCAAGAGCCAGGCGATGCTCACCTACCTTGACGGCCGTGAAAACCGCGTGCGCAAACCGGAGGATCGCCCGAACGAAAATTACGCCCGCGAACTGCTCGAGTTGCACACACTCGGTGTGCACGGCGGCTACACGCAGCAGGACGTGATGGAGATTGCCCGCTGCCTGAGCGGCTGGCGCATCGGGCGCGGCCTATTTCAAGCAGGCAAGGTGCAGTTCGAGCCTGGACTGCACGATAACCGGACCAAGACCGTGCTTGGCGAGGCTATCCCCGTCCGTACCGGACGCGACGGACGGAAGGATTTTGATGACGTCCTTCGCATCGTCGCCGCCCACCCGTCCACCGGACGGCACATCGCCGCCAAGCTGTGCCAGCGCTTCATCGCGGACGAGCCGCCGGCCGCCGCCATCGATACCGTCGCCAGGGAATTCACCAAAACCAAGGGCGACATTCGTGAGACCTTGCGAGCGCTGTTTGCCACCGATGAATTTCGCGGCACACGCGGCAACAAGTTCAAGCAGCCGCTGCACTTTCTCGCCTCGGCGCTGCGGGCCACCGATGCCGAGACGGATGCCGCCCGGCCGCTCGTGAACTACCTCGCGCGCATGGGCCACATGCCGTTCGAGTACCCGGCGCCGGACGGCTATCCGGCCCACGCCGAGCCGTGGATGAGTACGCTGCTTTGGCGCTGGAACTTCGCCGCCAAGCTGGCGCAAGGGCAGATCAAAGGCACGCGCATCCAGCACGAACGTTTGGCCAAGCGCGCCGGCGACTCGGCCAAGCTCGCCGCCCACCTGCTCGGCCGCCAGCCACGCGACGACGAACTCGCCGCCGCCAAGGCGTCCAAAAATCCAATCGGCCTGCTGCTCGCCAGCCCGGGTTTTCAATGGAGTTGACCGGTGATGAAACAGGCCAAGGCAACCCTCCACAGAAACGGCGACCTGCGGCAAACGCTCGTCGTGGTGTTCCTGCGCGGCGGCGCGGACGGCCTCGCGCTCATGCCGGCGGTCGGCGATGACGACTACCACCGGGCGCGCCCATTCACCGCCGTCAGCAAAACAGCGGCGCTCAAACTGGACGACCGTTTCGGGCTGAACCCGCTGATGAACGCCCTCGAGCCGGCAGTGAAGGAGGGCGCGCTGAGCGCCGTGCATTGCGTCGGCTCCGGGGACACGACGCGCTCGCACTTCGAGGCGCAGGACTTGATGGAGCACGGCGGCCACACCGGCGGCGGCTGGCTCGGCCGGTTCCTGCGTTTCCGCGAACGAGCCAGCGGCGGGGCACTCTCCGCCGTCGCGCTTGGCCAGGCGGTGCCGGAGTCGTTGCGCGGCGCGCCTGCGGCAACGGCGATGCAGTCGCTCAACGACTTTTCGTTCTCCGGCGGCGACAAGTTCGTCCAGTCGCTCGAGCAGCTTTATGGCGGACAAACCGGTGTCTTCGGTGCGCGGGCGCGTGACACCTTCAACGCGCTCGGGCGCATCCGCAACCTGGGTTCCCGGCGTTACACCCCGGCCAACGGCGCGGACTACGGCGGCGACCGCTTCGCCCGTGAACTGCGCCTGGCCGCACAGTTGGTCAAGGCCCGCGTCGGCGTCGAGGCGATCACGATCGACCTCGGCGGCTGGGACTCGCACCTGTCGCAGGGACCGCTGATCTCGCCTCTCATGCGCCGCTTGGCCAACGGCTTGGCCGCGTTCCGGCGCGATCTCGGGGCGGCGATGCGGCAAACGACCGTGGTGGTGATGAGCGAATTCGG
>DQOE01000348.1 GCA_015658765.1 Verrucomicrobiota bacterium
AAAATCCCGGCAGGCTCCGTCTGCAGCGAAGTTGCCGCCGCATGCGACATTCTCCCGACCTTTGCCAAGCTTGCCAAGGCCGAGCTGCCCAAGCGCAAGATCGATGGCAAAAATATCTGGCGGCTGATGTCCGGCAGAGAAGGTGCCAAGAGCCCGCACAAACAATTCTACTACTACCGGGGCGCCGGCCTGCGCGCCGTCCGCAGTGGCGATTGGAAACTCCATATTGGCGGCGGTAACAAGAAACAGCAAAAAGAAGGACTCAAACCGGTGCTAACACTTTACAACTTGGCCGACGACATCGGCGAAACGACGGATGTCGCAGCGGCAAACCAAAAGATCGTCCGGCGGCTCTACAAACACGCCTTGGCTTTCGACAAATCTCTCAAGGCCGACGCTCGCCCCGCTGGTGAAGTGAAAACCGCAGGATAAAAAGAACTGCCAAACCAAGTGCTTGCCAGGCGGGTTTAACGCTTCAAGAAACCCATGCTGTTCAACCAATCACCACAAAGTTCCGGCCAGGCGGTGACAGGGTGTTTTGAGGGACGAAGGCCAAAACCGTGGCCACCTTTCGGAAATACATGTACCTCCGTCTTCACTCCCTTGCGTCGTAGCTCCTGCCAGAACCGCACGCTTCCTTCCGCTGGAACAGAATCATCACCCGCATGGGCAAAAAAAACTGGAGGCGTGTTTTTTGTAATACTCAACTCCGGCGACAGTTCGGTCTTGGTTTCTTTATCGACGAGGTAGGCTGGATAAATCAATACGCCAAAATCCGGACGGCAACTCGCCTGGTCAATGGCATCAATCGGCTTGTAGTTCCGCCTGTCATGGTTCGTCATCGCTGTCGCGGATAAATGGCCACCCGCCGAAAAGCCGAGAAGACCAATCCGTTTGGGATCAAGCCCCCACTCCTTTGCATGATGCCGGACCAGGCTCACCGCTCGTTGTACATCCTGCAACGGGGCATCGTGTTTTTCGCGGCCTTTGCGACGGGGCACTCTATACTTGAGCACCACGCCGGTAACGCCGATTGAGTTAAGCCACTTCGCCACTTCTGTCCCCTCCAGATCCCACGCCAATATTTGATACCCCCCGCCGGGGCAGATCACCACCGACGCGCCGGTATCCTGTTCCTGCGATGGCTTGAACACCGTCAATGTCGGCTTCGTGACGTTGTTATATTTGAGAATGGGAGCGCCACGGTACTTGTGTGTGGTCAAGGTTTCCGAAGGGACATCCCCTTTTTCGCCCGGCACTTTGCCGGGCCAGACATCCAGAAGTTTCCAGATTTTCAACTCAGCGGCCGGGAGCTTGGCGAATCCGAGCCCCAACAGCATCACAACGAAAACACGCTTGATCATCGCGGGGAGCATCCAACCAGGTGCACCCGTTGAAAAGAAAAACTTGGTCAAGCTTTGATCTGTCTACTGAGCGGCAAGCCAAATGAAGCCAAGCGCAATGAGTGCCAGAAGCAGCAACCGGAGTTTTTTTGATCAGAAAAAAAGAGCGTTTATTTCTTACTCAAATCGCGGATGCGAATGTTGCGGTACCAGACGGCGTCACCGTGGTCCTGCAACAGGATGTGCCCGGCCAACCTCACGCCGAACTTCTCCAGTTTCCTAAACTTGCTCTTGGCCACCGCCGCCTTTACTTCATCGCTGCCAAGCTCGTAAGTCAGCACGACTTTGCCGTTGAGAAAATGCTTCACCGTCTGCCCCTTCACAAGAATGCGCGACGTGTTGAACTCCCCCACCGGCTTGAGCGGCTTGTCCTTGGCCGGCGCAAGCACGTCGTAAAACGACGCCGTCTGGTGGTTGCCCCTGACTCCGTCGGGATGGTTCGCATCGTCGAGCACCTGGTACTCGTGGCCCAGCGAACCGCGCTCGCGGATGATGAAATACTTCACGCCACTGTTCGCGCCCTTGGCCACTTTCCATTCAAAACGAAAATCGAACTGCTCGTAAGTGCCCCTGGTGATGATGTCGCCGCCGCCGCCCTTGGCCGCGTGCTTGAGACAGCCATCCTCGATCACCCAGCCCTTTGCCGGGAACTTGCCGCTCCGGGCGTTCATCCATTGATCGGTCGTCGTGCCGTCGAACAACGCCACAAACCCCTTCTCCACCTTGGCGCTTTTCGTTTCAGCCGAAACCGGAACCGCCACAACGCCGGCCATCGCGATGGCCGCCAACAAATGCAAATATCGTTTCATTTCAAAATGTGATCCGCGACCGGCAGCTTGGCCAAGCGCCCTCCCGGCGACAACTCAAAACATCAGCCGGCTCGAGCGCTCCGCGAGTTGGTCGCTCCACTTCGACCAAAAACCAAGCCGTTGGCCAAGCGACTCCAGCCGGGCCAGCGGCAGCGCCTCCCCCCGCCCCTCCACCTGGCCGTCGAGCGCCTCCCACGCTTGGCCAAGCGACTGCAACTCGGCATCCACCTTGGCCAACTCCGACTGCAATCGGCCGTGCAACTCCGTGACCTTGTCGTTCAACGCCATGCCCTCGCCCATCAACGCCGCCTGCAACAGCGGCGAATCCTGCGCCTCCTTTTTGGCGAGGAACGCGTCCACCTCGCGGCACACCGCGCCGATCTCCATGAACCATTCCGTCATCTCGCCGGGAATCGATTTCACGTTGCCCGGCGCTCGCCCAAGCTCGAGCTCGAGCAAATGCCGCACGCGCGACTTGGCCTCGCGCAGGCATTGATGCGCGGCGTTCACCTCGGCGAATCGCCGCTGCAACTCCGCCTTGGCCTCGTCCGTCGCGTCGTGCGCCCGGTCGGGATGCACCTCCGTGGACAACTCATGAAAACGCTGCTTCAACGCGTCGGCGTCGAGCCAAGGGCGTCGGGGGAAATTCAGCAGTGCGAAG
>DQOE01000181.1 GCA_015658765.1 Verrucomicrobiota bacterium
GCGCCGCCGCCCAAGCTGGTCGGTCTCTGCCAGCCGCTCTCGCCGATGCAGTTCAACGCGTTGTACTGCCTGAACCGCCCGCAGGTGCACACGCTCAGTTGCGGCGCGGCCAAGCCAAGTGACTTCGACGAACACATCGCCGCGCTCGAACATTACGACCGCATTGCCGAAACTATCGCGCCGATCGAGACCCGGCTCCGCGACGCAATGGCCAGCGCGCTTGGCCAGGACTGGTGCGATCGCTGGCACGAAAACCTCCCCGAATACCTCGACGTGCCGGGACAAATCAACGTGCTCGAAATCATCCGGCTGTGGACTTACGCCAAATCGCTCGACATGGTCGATTGGGGCAAAATGCGCTACAACCTCCTTGGCCAAGCCGACCACTGGTTCCCCGGCGAAACCATGGCCAAAGCCGCCGAGCACGACCTCGCTGCCGCCCTGGCCAAGAGCCCGTTCGCCGACCGCCTCCCCGGTATCCTCGCCGAAGCCCACGAGATGCTCCTCGACACCTCAACCAAGCGCCTGAGCGAGTCGGATTGATTTTCGCTTGATCGCCGCTTACGCTTTCCGCACTCATGATCGGGTGGCAAAACAGGCTTGGCTTCGCGCTGATAATTTTCGGCGTGCCGTTTGGCCAAGCGGCGGATGATGCCGCTGGTCACTGGGCGTTTCAGCCGATTGCCAATCCCGCCATTCCGTCCGTGCAGGATCGCGCTTGGCCAAGCTCGCCGGTCGATCACTTCATCCTTCGCAAACTCGAAGCCAACAAGCTTACGCCCTCGCCCTGGGCCGATGCACGGACGCTGCTTCGCCGCGCATCCCTCGACCTCACCGGCCTGCCGCCGACGCACGACGAGGTGATGTCGTTCGAGGCGGAAGCCGCCACCGACTTGCCGGGCGCGCTGGCGCGTCGAGTTGAGCGTCTGCTTGCATCGCCCGCGTACGGCGAGCGCTGGGGGCGTCACTGGCTCGACGTCGCCCGCTACGCCGACGCCAAAGGCTACGTCGATGCCGGCGAACCGAAGTACCCTTTCGCCTACACTTACCGCGACTACGTTGTCCGCGCCTTCAACGAAGACTTGCCGTTTGATCAATTCATCGTTGAGCAACTCGCCGCTGATTTGCTCGACACGAATGACCCCCAACCGTTGGCCGCGCTTGGCTTTTTGACGGTCGGTTCGCGCTACAATTTTTTCGCGCACGAAATCATCGACGACCGCATCGACGTTGTCACCCGCGGGCTCCTTGGCCTCACGGCGGGGTGCGCCCGATGTCACGACCACAAATTCGATCCAATTCCGACCGAGGACTACTACTCGCTGTACGGCATCTTCGCCAGTTCGCGAGAACCCACCCCCGATCAATGGCCAAGGCTTACCGGTAAGGCTGACGGTGAGGATGCCGAATTCCAAACCAAGCTCAAAGAGACGGCCGACAAATATCGCGCACTCCGCGCCAAGTTGCACAAACAAATCCAGCACGAACTCCGCGCATGGTCGGGTGACTACCTGCGATACATCGTTCAATCGTCATCGACCCACCGGACAGAGTCACAACCGGAGATTCGCACCGAGCGCGGTCTCATCCGCGAAGTCGCCGCCTACTCGAGTGGGGGAGTGATTCGATGGCGGAAGTTTCTCGAAGCCAAACGGCCGGACGATCCCGTGCTCGGGCTTTGGCGGCGCTTGTTCAATCTCAAGCGGGAGGAAATCCCAAGCCGCTTCACCGCCGAAATGAGTGATTGGAAATCCAGCGGCAAAGCAAACCCGCTCGTGCTCGCCGCGTTCAAAACCAAGACGATCAAGTCGATGGCCGACGTCGCCGATGTTTACGGCAGATTGCTCGAGGGCATCGAAACCGATTGGCAAACCAAGTGGAAGGAATCCCCGGAAGCAGCCGGCTTTGCTGATGCAAACCGTGAGCAACTACGGCAGGTGCTTTATGCCGCGGAGTCACCGGCGACGATGACTGTGGACGAGTCGGAAGATTTGTACACGCTCGACGAAAGTACTGAGGTGCGAAAACATTTTGCCGAGATCGAGCGCGTGTTTCTCGCTGCCGGAGATGCGGCGGCTCCGCGCCCGATGGCCATGGCGGACCGGGCCAGACCGGCGGTTCAGCGCGTGTTTCTTCGGGGGGATTCGCAGCGGCTTGGCCAAGTCGCAACACACCATGTGCCAGCCGTTTACGCCGGTGCTCAAGCGAGAAAAATAAACGGCGGGAGCGGCCGTTTGGCCTTGGCCAAGGCGATCGCGAATCCCGGCAATCCGTTGACGGCGAGAGTGATCGTGAATCGGGTTTGGGCTTGGCACTTTGGCCGGGGCCTGGTCGCCACGCCGAGCGACTTCGGCGTGCGCAGCGCCGAGCCAAGCCATCCCGGATTGCTCGATTTTCTGGCGACTTGGTTTGTGCAAAACAACTGGTCACTCAAAAAACTGAACCGGCTGATTGTGCTTTCGAGCACTTGGCAGCAAGCGAGCATCGATCGGCCAACGCATCGTGCAGCTGATCCGTGGAACCGGTTGTTGTGGCGCATGAATCGCCGCCGGCTGGGGTTCGAGGCGATGCGCGACTCGATGCTCTCCGTCGCCGGCCAACTGGAGCGTCGCACCGGAGGGCGGCCGACCGAGCAGCGCCCCGATGATTCCACCAACCATCGACGCACGATGTACTCATTTGTCGATCGCGAAAAGTTGCCAGACCTGTTCCGCGTATTCGATTTTCCGTGCCCGGATATTTCCGCACCGAGCCGTTCCCAAACCACTGTGCCGCAGCAGTCGCTGTTTCTGTTGAACAGCCCGTTCGTCATCGCCCAAGCGGAGGCGGCGGCGCAGGGCTTGGGCCAAGACAGCGGCGGGGCGGAGCAGGGCATTCGTCAACTGTATTGGCAAGTGCTTGGCCGTGAACCTGCAATCGATGAATTAGCCTTGGCCAAGCGCTATGTGGTTGATCGCAGTCAATTAAAGGTGTCTTCTTCCGGCAAGTCGTCA
>DQOE01000207.1 GCA_015658765.1 Verrucomicrobiota bacterium
CCCGGGATGCCGTGTTCCCAGGGGCGGGGCGTGTTCCACGGGCGGGCGGACTTGTTTTCGGGGTCCGGCCCGATGCATCCCGCGGTCAGACCCAAGGCCAGGCCCGCGAAGAGAACCGCGAAGAAGGAGAGGATGGCCCTGGCAAATGAACGCATAAAAAAGTGACGGGTTAGTTCCCGACGATGACGAGGTCGCCGGTCTGTATTTCCCCCTGTTTCCAGTCGGGGAGGATGTTGGCGATGCTGTGATCCTTTTTGACGTCAAGAATGCGGAGTTTGCCGATGAGCTTTTCGCCCCGGCTCACGAGCAGCTCGCCATGTTCGCGGACACCCTGGCTTTCGCCAATGTCCAGCACCACAAAATCGAACTGTGCATCCACGGCAGTGACAGTGCCGTGAAGGTTTTGTGGCAGGGTGACCTTCACAGAAGTGCCGGTGTAGCGCGACAACTCAACCCCGAGTTTCTCAATTTGGCTGAGCAGGATTACGTTTTCAGCAAGGAAATTAGCGCGTTGGTTGTTGACGTCGGCGAAGGTGGCCAGCTTTTGCCTGATTTGTGCCTGCGTGCCATTGGCCTGCTGGAACAGTCGCCAAGATTCACTGAACTTCCTTGCGTCAACAAGTTCGGCCTGGAGCTTGTTCGCGTTGGCTTCGTGCCCGTCGGCACGCTGCCTTTGATCGACGAGATCTGATTCCGCTCTGCTTAATCTTGCATTGGCGTCAATGGCTTTGCCTTGAGCTTCGTTCCTTGCAGTCTCCGCCACTTTCTGCTCTTCTATGGCTTTCCCCAAATCATCCTGCGTGGTGCTGAGGGTGTTTTGGGTGATTGCCAAATCGGTGCTTAGGTTGTCAATCCTGCCCTGGACTTTGTTCATCGCGATGAACCCACCTCCGAACAATGCCACAACCGTTACAACTAATAGTATTCGAACCATGCGATTTTATTTCCTAAAAGGCCCGGAAACGTAGCGACCAAGCGGCCTGGTGTCAACGGTCTGTTTTGAACTATTTTTGGCTGGAATTGGGTCACAACCAAAGAAACTCGGAGCTGGCCTTGGTTTGGAGGCGATCATTCCCGGCCACCATGCGGTCAGCCATCATGTGACCCAGCGCAAACAGCACGGCCGAGGCCAGCTTTGGCTCGGTTTGCATCATGCCCCGGAATGCCTCGGCGGACATGAAGAGCAGTTGGCACCGGGTCAGGGCCAATACATCGGCGGAGCGCTGGGTTTGGCTGAACATGGCCACCTCGCCGATGAAGCTGCCGGCCTTGACCGTGGCGAGGGTGGTGTCCTGCCCGGCGGCGATGATCCGGACGCGAGTATCGCCGGAGAGGATCATGTACAGGCCGTTGCCGGGGCTGCCTTTTTTCATGATGATGCCGCCTTCCTCGATCTCCATCACGGTGCAGTGGCTGATAAACTGCTCGAGCTCCGCTTGGCCAAGCCCGGCTAATTGGTCAAATTGCCGGAGTTGCTCGACGGTGATCGAGTCGCTGGCTTGGCCAAGTTTGGTTGGTTTGGGGAGTGGTGCCTGGCTGGCGTGGTAGTTGGCCAGCGCGTCGCCGAGTGGCGGCAGTGTCTTGGCCGGTTTCCAACTGTTTACCTCCTCGCTGAACACCCAGGTATCCGGCGTCACGCGACCGTCGGCAACCCACTCGAGCAGGGTAACGAGCAGCACCGGCCCGTAAACGACGTTGTCGCTGGCCCATACCTTGTAATGAATCTCTTCATTGCTCTAGCGACATAAACCAACTCTACCATTGGCCGGGCTCGGCAGCGAGAAAAGAACGGCTCAACGCTTGGCCGGTTTTGAGTGGAGATTGTTGTACAGGATCATCACCGGCGGGCCGCTGCGCTCCCAGGTTTTCATGAGGAAGTCCGGCACGAAGATGGCCTTGTCCGGCCCATAGGTGTAGTTGCCCAGAGCAAGGTCGATATCGCCGTCGCCGTCCACGTCACCGGCATCCATCGTGAGCCATCGGCCGCTGATGCAGGTGCGGAAGGTGTTGGCGGTGTACTTGCCGTCCTTATTTTCAAAATAAACAAAGCTCTCCCGCGGCGACTTGTTGTAGTTGGGGAAATAGGAGACGGCGGCGATGTCGGTGTCGCCGTCCGCGTCGTAGTCGCGGGCCAGCGCGCGGAAGGCGCCGTTGAGCGGCAGGAAGAGTGACTTCTCATATTTCATGCCGCCGCGATTCAGGTACACGCGGATGCCGTGGTACGACTTTGGCGGCGAGGGGTACTCGCCGTTGTCGCCGTTGGTAACGACGAAGTCCGGCCGGCCGTCGCCATTGAAGTCGGTCAACTCAAACGACGAGTGCCCATAAAGCGGATGCCCCTGAAACACCATTTGCTGGGTGAACACGCCCTTGCCGTCGTTGAGGAACAGGTACATTGCCTCCACCTCCTGCGCGACCAGCGCGGCGATGTCCGGATGGCCGTCGCCGTTGAAGTCGTGCACCGCCGTGCTGAGCGTGCCGGAGCGGGGCAGGAGGATGTTCTCGGCATAGTCGCCGTTCTCCTTTTTCTCGAACCACGAGAGTCGGCCGATGTTGTTGCCGTACATGGAGACGATCAGGTCGGTGCGGCCGTCACCGTTCAGGTCGGCGAAGTTGGTGTGCGTGGGGCGCGGGATCTTGGACAGCACGGTTTTCTTCAGGACGAACGCGCCGTTCTCGTGGCGGAGGAGGGCGAGTTCGCCGCGTGGGATGTCCGACGGGGTGAAGGTGCCGATCATCGTCAGGAAAAAGTCGCCGCCGTTTTCCGCGAACCCCACCGGCACGTTGCCGACCTGCAGCGACTCCACCCAGTTGCCGTCCGAGTCGAGCACGTCGAGGAACTTGTTGATCCCGTCCGAGTGGTAAATCCGCCGGCGCGCCTCGTCGATGCGCACCATGTTCACGGCGCCGACCGAGCGGCGGAACCGGCTTGGCCGCGCGGTGAACTGCCTGAAATCGAGCCCGATCGGCGCGACCGGTTTTTGCGCGACCGCCTCTTCGGGCGCCTTGGCCTTGTAATATTCAACGATGGCGAAGTAGTCCGCCTTGGTGATGAGCGGTTCCCTCAGGAAACGGCCGCTCTTCCACAGCGCATCCGCCTCGGGATGCTGGTTGACACTCTCGGGAGAGAGGCCCATGCGGATGGCCATGCGGGGCATCACCTGGCTGGTCCATGTTTTTTTGTCGAGCAGATCGGGCTCGGGAAAAAGATGGCACGTGATGCAGTACTGGCGGGCCAACGCCTCCGCCCTGGCGAGATCAACCGGCTCGGCCGTCTGGCCAAGCGCGAGCCACCCAAGCCAAGCGAGGGCGGCGGGCAGCGTGATTCGACGTTGGAACCGGACGGGCACGCCGCCATTAAGCCCGCTTGGCCAAGGGCAGGGCAAGCTACTTGAGTTTTGGGACGACGGTTTTTTTCTCGAAACCCTCAACGAGGAATCGTTTGCCTTTTTGGATGACTGTGTGGCCCTAGGACTCGAGCTTTTCGCGGATGGCCTCGATGCCGCCGGGGTACTTGGGGTTGACCTGGCCGTCGCTCTTGAGCGCGCGCCAATACGGCGTGATGCGTTTACGGCCCTGCCGGGCCATCTCGTCGGCGGTATGGGCGGCGATCCACGAGAAGATGCCGGTGGTGATCGGGCAGGCGAAGTCGGTCTTGTGTTTTTTGGACAGCGCAGCGTGCAGCTCATTGATGGTGGTAAGTTTGCCCTTGGGCACCTTCCTCATCAACGCATCGACCTCGAGCGGCGCCGGAATGACGAAACGGCCTTGCCCGAATTTCTTGGAAAACTTGCCGTCGCTGCTGTCGCCGTACTTGTGCAAGTCCTTGGAGTCGTTGAGCTTGGCCACCCAGTTGATGCTGATACGCTTGACCGCCATGACAGCAAAAACGTGTCGAATAGAGGCAAAAAAAACAAATTAGAACCATCAAAAAAGCCTTGCCTGCCTCGTGGTTTTTGGCCAAGTTTTCCAGCCAGACGATTTATGAAAAAGACACGACGCATGTTTCGGGCGGTCGGGGCGTTCACGCTGATCGAGTTGCTGGTGGTGATCGCCATCATTGCCATTCTGGCGTCCATGCTGTTGCCGGCCCTGGCCAAGGCCAAGCAGAAAGCTTTGCAGACGGTGTGTATCAACAACCTCAAGCAGTGGGGGCTGGTCTGGCAATATTACACAGACGAGAATGAGGGCTACTTCAGCGACGGCATGAGC
>DQOE01000414.1 GCA_015658765.1 Verrucomicrobiota bacterium
CCGTGTGCTGAAGGAGGGCGGCACACTGATCCTCGCCGCCGAGTGCCGCGAAGGTGTGCCCGACGGCAGCCCGCTTGATGACCTGCTGCGCAGCGCCGGCTCGATCGAGGAAATTTTAGCCATGCTTTCCACGCCGGGCTTCGTCCGGCCGGAGCAATGGCAGGCGCAGATTCAGGCACTGGTGCAGCGCCGCGCCGAGGTGCTCGTTTGCTGCGAACTCGACGACGCCACACTGCGAGCCTGCCACCTGGCCCCGTGTGCCGACATCAACGCCGAGGTGGCCAAGCGCTTGGCCAAGCTCGGCGCTGACGCCCGTGTGGCGGTGCTACCGCAGGGGCCGCTGACGATTCCCTATCTCGCGTAGTTTCGCCTCGCCAACCTTGGCCCTGTCGCCTAGCGTCCGCGGACACGTCGAGCGACTTTTTCGGATGAAAGGAGCACGTTTTCATTTAGCCGCGCTTATGGCGATTGGCGGCTTGGCCACGATGGCGTTGCCGCTTGGCCAAGCGGAACGAACCGGCTTTTCGCCGGAGGGCATCCAATTCTTTGAAAGCAAGATTCGGCCGCTGCTCGTCAACAATTGCCACGAGTGCCACGGCAACGAAAAGCACAAAGGCAACCTCCAGCTCAACTCCCGCAAAACCATCCTGCGGGGCGGCGACTCTGGCGCGGCAATCGTGCCCGGCGACCCGGCCAAGAGCCTGTTGATCGAGGCGGTCAAGTACACCAACTCTGACTTGGAGATGCCGCCCAAGAAAAAGTTGGGCAAACAGGCCGTGGCCGATCTCGAGCAGTGGATTCGTCTCGGCGCCCCTTGGCCAAGCGAGACCGCACAAGTCACCGCCAAGCGCGAACACGGTTTTTCAATCACCGATGAAGACCGTGACTACTGGGCGTTCCGCCCGGTCAAGCGTCCGCGCTTGGCCAAGCGCAACGGCAACCAAGCGCCGATTGATCAGTTGATCCAAGCGCAACTCGACGCCAGGGGTATCGCCGCGAACCCGATCGCCGACAAGGCCACGCTCATTCGCCGCGCGTACTTTGACCTCATCGGCCTGCCGCCGACCTATGGCGAGGTGCAGGCGTTCGTGAACGACGACTCGCCCGACGCCTGGCCAAGGCTCGTCGAGCATCTGCTCGGCCTGCCTCAGTACGGCGAACGCTGGGGCCGCCATTGGCTCGACGTCGTGCGCTTCGCCCAAACCAACGGCTACGAGCGCGACGATGAAAAACCGCTTGTCTGGAAATACCGCGACTACGTCATCCGCTCGTTCAACGAGGACAAGCCGTACGACCGGTTCGTGATGGAGCAGATCGCCGGCGACGAGTTGACGGACGTGGACAATGACAGCCTGATCGCCACCGGTTTTTACCGACTCGGTATCTGGGATGACGAACCGGACGACCCGCGCGCCGCCGAGTTCGAAGGGCTCGACGACATGCTCAAGACCACGTCGGAAACCTTCATGGGCCTGACGGTTGGCTGCGCGCGTTGCCATGATCACATGTTCGATCCCATCTCGCAGCGGGACTACTACGAGATGTTGGCCTTCTTCCGGAACGTCCGCTTCTACGACAAGCCCAAGTACGAGTGGGACTCCGCCACCTACTCGCCGCTCATCGCGCCTCTTGAAGTTTTTGCGTGGCAAAACAAGCCGGACAAACCGAAGGACGCCAAGCCACCTTGGGACGGCCGCGAATACGCGATGACCGTCCGTGAACACAGCGCCAAGCCGATGGACACGCACCTGTTGATCCGCGGCAACGCCGGACGGCCCAGCAAAAAAGTGGAGCCGGAATTTCTCAAGGTCTTGGCCAAGGCCAAGCCGACCATCGCCAAGTCGCCGAACCCGTTCACGACCGGCCGGCGGCTCGCGCTGGCCAAGTGGATCGCCAGCCCCGGGCATCCGCTGACAGCCCGCGTGATGGTCAACCGCATTTGGCAGTTCCACTTCGGGCGCGGCCTCGTCGCGACGCCGAACGACTTCGGCAAGGCCGGCAAGCCCTGCGCCAACCCGGCGCTGCTCGATTGGTTGGCTGCGGAGTTCGTCGACGGCGGCTGGTCGATCAAGCACATGCATCGCGTGATCGTGAACAGCGAAGCTTACCGCCGCACCTCATGGCAAAATCCGATGAACCAAAATGCCGATCCCGGCAACGAGCTGGTCTGGCGCCAAAACCTTCGCCGTCTCGAGGCCGAGGCCATTCGCGATGCCATTCTCAAGACCAGCAACTCGCTCAACACCGCGATGGGCGGCCGGGGATTTTATCCGAACTTCAGCGGCGAAGTGATCGCCGGCGCTTCTAAGCCGGGCCGCGGCTGGGGCTACTCCAGGGCCGATGAGCAGGCGCGCCGCAGCGTTTACGCCTTCGTGAAGCGGACGATGATGGTACCGTTTCTCGAGGTGTTCGACTACAGCGGAACCGAGGGTTCGATTGGTGCTCGTGCGGTGACCACCGTCGCCCCGCAGGCGCTCACGCTGCTCAACAGCGACTTTGTCTCCGGCCAGGCGCGCAGGCTCGCCGCCGAGTTGGCCCCGACAAACACAGGCGACACCGCCACGTTGGTGAATACGCTCTTCCGCCAGACGCTCGCCCGCGACGCAACGGCCGAAGAGATCGCCTTTGGCCAGCGCTACCTCCGTAAACAGGAAGCGCGGCACCACGAGGTGCGCCACCAACTTGTCTTCGCGCCGGACGTCCCGGCTTCCATTGAGCGCGGTTTCCGCGACAAGCTGCCACAGGAAAAATTCCTCATCCCGCCCGACGCCAACTGGCGTTCCCATGCCGGCAAATGGGGCGGCGGCTACGAGGGCATCATGAACGTCGTTCCGGGGCGCGGACCGTTCGTGCTGATGACCGCAGCCAAGCAGGCCGACGTCAAACTCAGCGGCCGGATCAAACTCGAGCAAAGCGTCGAGAACGCCGGCATTCTGCTTCGGGCCAACGCCAACGGAACCGATAACACCGGCTATGAAATCCACTTCGATACTCAGCAAAACGAGTTGCTGATTCGTCGCCACGCCAAGGAAATCAAGATCTTGGCCAAGCGCGGACTCCGCCCGTCGTTTGGCTGGCGTAACTTTCGAGCGGAATTGGCCAAGGGCGAAATTCGCTTTTGGCTCGGCGACGGCGGCGAGCCGCTGCTCACCGTCAAAGACGAATCACCAATCGAGGGCGAAGGCCACATCGGTATCCGCGCCTGGGGCGGCGCCGTCCGCACCGATCAGTTGAAACTGCACTTGGCCAAGCACGATGTGCTCATCAACGAAATCGTCCCCTCCAAATCGACAGACGGTGAACTGGTCGCCAACGCCCAAGCCAGCTTGGCCAAGCGCCGCGCGCTGCAGGATCTTTGCTCCGTGATGTTCAACATCAGCGAGTTTGTGTACATTGACTGAGAGGCGTGTTCGACTTACTTTTCCCGAGACAAATTGATGCGAATGAAGCGATGGATCCGAAACTTGTAGAGCAGTTCAGCAGGCGCGGGTTCGTGCAGCGGTTCGGCACGGCGATGGCTGGCGTGTCGTTGTCCGGCATTTTCCCCGGCGACAAGGTGTTCGCCGCCCCTGCCTCCGCGCTGGCCGACTACACCAATCCGCTCAAGCCCCGCAAGGCGCATTTCCCGACGAAGGCCAAGGCCTGCATTTACCTGTACATGTACGGCGGGCCAAGCCAGATGGATTTGTTCGACTACAAGCCGGAACTGGCCAGGCATCACGGCAAAACCATCGACATCGAGATGCGTCGCCGCAGCATCCGTAAGGAGAAAATTCTCGGCCCGGTTCGGGAGTTCAAGCGGCGCGGCCAATCGGGCCTTTGGTGCTCCGACGCCTTCCCGCACACCGCCCGGCACATGGACAAGATGGCGGTCATCAAGTCGCTCTACATGGACTCGTTCGCCCACGGCTCCGCAAACATACAGATGAACTCCGGCCGCGTGCTGCAGGGCCACCCTGCCCTCGGCGCGTGGATCGCTCACGGCCTCGGTTCCGCCAACAAGAATCTGCCGTCGTTCGTCGTGATGCTTGACCCACGGGGCGGCCCCATTCCCGGCGCGGCCAACTGGACCAGCGGCTACATGCCGGCCGCCTATCAGGGCACCGTGCTGCGTTCCTCCGGCAACCCGATTCTCGACCTCGCATCGCGCTCCGTCCGCACCCACAGGATGCAGGGCGAACGCATCGACGCCATCAACGCCCTGAACGGCATGCACATTCGCAGCCGACAAGGCTACAGCGAACTTGCCGCCCGCATCGCGAGCTACGACCTGGCTTACCAACTGCAGTCCACCGCTCCCGAGGCGTTGGACATCTCCAGCGAGTCCGGGAAAACCAAGGCGATGTACGGGTTGTACGACAAAAAAGTCGACCACTCGATCGCCATCTCGCCGGCTCACTTTGGCCGCCAATGCCTCGTCGCGCGACGCTTGGTGGAACGTGGTGTGCGCTTCGTGCAACTCTACTCCGGCGGTGGTCATCAACAGCAAAACTGGGACGCTCACAACGGAGTGGACGAAAACCTGAAAATCCACTGCCCGGAAGTGGACAAACCGATTGCCGGCCTGCTCGGCGACCTCGAACAACGCGGCATGCTGGAGGAAACTTTGGTGATTTGGGGCGGCGAATTCGGACGCCAACCGGTGTTCCAAGGCAAAAACGGCGGACGCGATCACAACCCCAAAGGCTTCACCTACTGGATGGCCGGCGCCGGCGTCAAGGCAGGCACCGACTACGGCGAGACCGACGAACTAGGCCACGAAGCCGTCGTCAACCGCCATCACATTCGGGATCTGCACGCGACCATCCTCCACCTCATGGGCCTCGATCACGAAACGCTGACCTACCACTACGGCGGCCTTGATCAACGCCTGACTGGAGTCATCCCCGCAACCCCCATCGGCCCCGTCATTGCCTGAAAACCAAGCGCTAGGCCAAGCGCAAAAAAAAGCCAAGCCCGTGAGGGGCTTGGCCTGATAGAAAATTCAGCAGGGTGGTCTAATTGTTTAGGCGCCAGATGATCCGCGCCTTGTCGAGGTCGTATGGAGACATTTCCATCTTCACCTTGTCGCCGACTGCCAGCCGAATCCAACGGCGCTTGCGCATTTTGCCGGCGATATGCGCCAACACCTCATGGTCATTTTCCAGTTTGACCCGGAACATTGTCCCAGGAAGAACTTGGCTTACAACGCCAATGACCTCAATTTCCTCGCCGCCTTTTGCCACTTGAACGAAAAATCAGAATCCCTATTTCCGATCAAATTTAAGCTGAAAAATGTGAAGCCAAAACCAGCCTCACAACACCTTCACACCAGAGGCCTGCAAACCTTTGCGGCCCTCAGTTTCTTCGTATTCCACGGCGTCGCCTTCCTGCAGTTGGCCACCTTCAACTTCGTTGATGTGAACAAACAGATCCTTGCCACCACCTTCGGGTTCAATGAAACCGAAACCTTTTTGATCGAAAAAACGAGCAACTTTACCTTTAGCCATAATCTTATTCTTTTAGTTAATTAAGCGCCCTTTTGGCGCAGGCGCGAGAGACTGCCTCAATGTTTTGGATTGGCAAGCCAAATAAACGAAAAAATCACCCTCGGTCAGGCTGGTTCTCGTGCAAAGCCGCAATAAAAGCCTGATTCGCCAGTGTTCCCCCGCGTTTGCCGGTCAACCCGTCCACTGTGTCGAATGTCACGGAACCCCCGCCCGCCCGCCGGTAAACAACGCAAAACGGGTACTGGATCACATGCTTTATCTTGGGTTCCCGGTCAAAAGTCACGCCGGGGGAGAACGTCCGGGCCATGCGAAGCGAGGAGAGGTAACTCCGGGCAATCTTCACGGTTTCCCCCCTGTCGAGCGGGTAAGGGAATTCCTCAACGCCGTCGGGTCGATGGATCAGGGGCAATTCCTCCTCCTTCATGTGCCGGGCTGCCCGGCGATAACCATCCACCAAAATGGAAATGCCCTGTTCCGATTTCGAGCCCTCAAGCTGGTAACGCAGCAGGCAGAACGGCAGGCGGATGGTTTCCGTCTTGATCACTTGGGAACGGCCGGATAACAGACGAAAAACACGTTTCAGAATACCCGGACGAAGGATCGCCTGCGCCCGGGTTGGGCTGACCTGGCATTCCGCCCAGACGGTGGGAACATCCATCAACGGTCGGCCTGTTTGCTTTTTTCGGAGAGTTTGCAACTGAACAAGAGACAGGCGCCGCCGATCAATGCCAACAGGGTCGCTGACGCCACGTTCACAACCCGGTCGGCTGTCGTCTGGTCGTAAAACAAAGCCAAGCTGAGCAGCCCGGCGAAGCCAATGAAGCAATAACTCATAAACCTGAGACTGACAGCATCTCTCTCATGATGCTGGCTGGGTGTGACTTCTTTGTTGTTTTCCTGGGGTGCATTCATGGGGATCAAATGAACAAATAAATCAACAAATAGGGAACGAGTAAAACGGGAATCCACAATCTTAAATCACGCCAGCGAGCCTGATCAGGGCTGCCCAGCAACACATAATCCCTGCTCAGGAAAAGCGCCCAAATGGTTCCCATTACGAGGTAGGCGCAAATACTGAAACGCCAAACCGGAGGCGGCAACTGGTCGATCACAGAGTGGAACGAATCGAAAGCCGGCTTCAGAAGAGGCACCAGGTTTTGTTCCAAAAAAAATGTTATTTTCTCCATGGTGATTAGTCGGATTGAATGCGTTCTTTCAGCAGGGTTTGGGTTGCCTCATCGCGAACCACCTCACCAAAAACCAATCCGCGAATTTGGTTTTTTGAGGGTGGTGGAGTGAGCAGGCTCACGACAACCGTGACGATCAGGGAGAATACAAATGCCCAAAACGCCACGTACAAAAACGGATCGTCGGATGGGAACAACGATTCCCCAACCAAGCTCAAGCTGCCCGAGCAAAGGACGCCCAGCAACAGGCCAGCAAAACCGCCCCACGCATTGGCTCGCCGCCAGAACACGCCGAGAACGAGCACAGCAAGTGTTGGCCCCTGGAACAGGGAAAACAACGTCTGCATGGCTGTGTAAATGGTTTCGAACTGATCGATGTAGGGCGCCAAAAAACCCGCTGCGACGATCAGCACGCCTGTAAGCACTCGAGTCAACAGAAGGCAATGCCGGTCATC
>DQOE01000416.1 GCA_015658765.1 Verrucomicrobiota bacterium
CCAAGGCGACGCTGCTGCGCCGCGTGAGTCTCGACCTGACCGGCCTGCCGCCGTCCCCGGCGCAGATCGCTGCGTTTGTCGCGGACACAAGTCCGGACGCGTTCGAAAAGGTGGTGGACGGGTTGCTGCAGTCGCCGCACTACGGCGAGCGCTGGGGGCGTCACTGGCTGGACACGGCGCGTTACGCCGACTCCGACGGCTACAGCCACGACGCAGGCCGGTCGATGTGGCCGTACCGCGACTGGGTGATCGATGCAACGAACCGCGACGTGTCGTTTGACCGGTTTGTCATCGAGCAGCTCGCCGGCGACATGCTGCCCGACGCCACGTTGCCCCAGCGCATCGCCACCGGGTTTCACCGCAACACGCAGATCAACACCGAGGGCGGTGTGGACAAGGAGCAGTTCCGCATCGACTCGATTTTTGACCGCATCGCCACGACGGGCGAGGTGATGTTCGGCCTGACGCTTGGCTGCGCGCAGTGCCACGATCACAAGTTCGACCCCATTTCGCAGGTCGAGTATTACCGGTTGTTTGCCTTTTTCAACAACGCCGACGAGCCGCGCATCGAGGCGCCGACGGCCGAAGTCCTGGCCAGGCGCGCCGAGCACGGCGCGCGCGTGAAGCAGCTCGAGACTGAGTTGAGCGCCTTGGCCAAGGAGGATGCCAAGCGCAAGCCGCTCGAGGCCAGCCTGGCCAAGCTTAAAAAGGCGCGGCCAAGCGCAGCGACGACTTTGGTGATGGCCAAGCGCGGAAAGCCGCGCACGACTCGCCGGTTTGTGCAGGGCGATTTCACCCGTCCGGCCGAGGAGATGCAGCCGGGGACGCCGTCTGTGTTGCACCGCCTGGCCCAGTCGGACGGGAACCGGCTCGACTTCGCCCGCTGGGTCGCCGATCGCAACAATCCGCTCCTGGCGCGCGTGGCCGTCAATCGCATGTGGCAGCACTTTTTCGGGCGCGGCATCGTGCAGACGGAGAACGACTTTGGCTCGCAGGGCATCCCGCCGACGCATCCCAAGCTGCTCGACTGGTTGGCGGTGGAATTCATGGAGAACGGCTGGAGCCAAAAACAGATTCACCGGCTGATCGTCACCTCGGCAACGTACCGGCAGGCATCACTGCGCCGCGCGGATTTGGAGCGCGTTGACCCGTACAACAAGTGGCTCGGCAGGCAGGCGCGCTTTCGCCTGGACGCCGAGGTGGTGCGCGATTTGGCGCTGGCCTCCAGCGGTTTGCTCAGCGCGAAGATGGGCGGGCCGGGCGTGTTCCCGCCGCAACCGGACGGCTGCATGGACCTTGGCCAGCATCGAAAAACCTGGAAGGCCAGCAGCGGCGAGGATCGTTTTCGGCGAGCCGCCTACACGTACCGCTGGCGCAACACGCCGCACCCGGCGCTGAAGGTATTCGACGCCCCGGCCGGGCTGGCCGCGTGCACGCGCCGCATCCGCTCGAACACGCCACTGCAGGCGCTGACGCTGATGAACGACCCGGCGTTCGTCGAGTTGGCGGTCGGCTTGGCCAGGCGGCTCATGACGGAGGCTGACAGCACGGCGAATCGCATCCGCTTCGGCTTCCAGCTTTGCCTCGGCCGCGAGCCGGACGCGGAGGAACTGCGACTGCTCACCGGCCTGGTGGAAAGCCAGCGCAGTGAGTTTGCCGTGCAATCCGCCGAGGCCAAGGCGGTGGTGGCCGGGGCCAAGCTGCTTGGCCAAGCGACGCAGCCGGCCGGCGGCGATACAGAGTTCGCGGCGTGGACGATGGCGGCGCGCGTGCTGCTGAACCTTGACGAAACGATTACTCGCGAATGATGAACGATTTAATGGACAGCCAGGCGCAACAAATGGATTTGCAACAGGCCACCCGGCGGCATTTTTTCAGCCAATGCTCGATGGGCCTGGGCTCGATCGCGCTGGGCTCGCTGCTCGGAGACGACTTGGCCAAGGCGGCGCGCGCGAACCCGTTTCAGCCCGGCAAGCCGCACTTCCAGCCAAGGGCCAAGAATGTCATATACATGTTCATGGCGGGGGGGCCGTCGCAGTTGGAGTTGTTCGACTGGAAACCGGAACTGGCCCGGCGCAGCGGCGGCGACATCCCCGAGTCGTTCATCAAGGGCAAGCGGTTTGCCTTCATGAACAGCACGTTCAAGGACCAGAAAAAGCTGCTTGGCCCGGTGAAACAATTCAGGCGGCACGGGCAGGCTGGCATGTGGTTCAGCGACAACATCCCGCACATCGGTGGCATCGCCGACGAGATAACAATGTTCCGCACCTGCAAGACAAACCTTTTCAACCACGCGCCGGCCAAGCTGTTCATGAACACCGGCACCGGGATTTTTGGGCGGCCGAGCATGGGCTCATGGGTGACGTACGGCATCGGCAGCGAGACGCAAAGCCTGCCGGGGTTCGTGGTGCTGCACTCCGGTTCGCGCGGTCCGCGCGGCGGGGCGGCAAACTGGGCTAGCGGCTTTTTGCCGACGACATATCAGGGGGTGCCGCTGCGGGGCTCGGGCGATCCAATCCTGAATCTGGCCAACCCGGCCGGCGTCAGCGCCAGGCGCCAGCGCGCCTCGATCGACGTCATCAACAAACTCAACCTAAAGCGCCTGGTGGCGACCGGTGATCCCGAGATCAACACGCGCATCGCCTCGTACGAGATGGCGTACCGCATGCAGTCCAGCGCGCCGGAGTTGATGGATATCTCCGGCGAGTCCAAGGCGACGCTTGACCTGTACGGCGTCGAGCAAGGCAAACCAAGCTACGCCAACAACTGCCTCTTGGCGCGGCGCCTCGTGCAGCGCGGCACGCGGTTTGTGCAGTTGTACCATGCGAACTGGGACAGCCACGGCGGCCCGGGTGAGACCCTCACCAAGGACTTCGACAAGGTGACACACGAAGTCGACCAGGCCAGTGCGGCGCTGGTGAAGGATCTCAAGGCGCACGGGATGCTCGACGACACGCTGGTGATATGGGGCGGCGAGTTTGGCCGCACGCCGATGAGCGAGGCGAGGCAAACGGCGGGGCGCAACCATCACATCGACGCGTTCACCATGTGGATGGCCGGCGGCGGCATCAAGCCCGGCAACATCGTCGGCGAGACGGATGAGTTCGGGTTCGGCGCGATCGATCAAGAGTGCCACGTGCACGACCTGCACGCGACCGTGCTGCACCAGCTCGGGCTGGATCACAAGCGGTTGACCTTCCGTTTTCAGGGCCGCGACTTCCGGTTGACCGACGTCCACGGCAACGTGATTCAGGACGCGCTGGCGTAGGGGCGGTATTAACTTTTCCGACGGCCAAGTGGTGGTTTTCCGTAACCATTTATCTCGGAATAGCGTTTAATCTATGTTCGGGTTGGCTGGTCGGCCGGTTGGCCTGCGACCTTGGAACGAGTGAAATGGTGAAAAACGGAGGAAAGTCGGTATTGGCAGTGGTTGCCCTGGGCATGCTTTCGGTGTCCACAGAGATTGCGTGGTCGGCCGAGAACCCGTATCTCGCCATCAGTGAACGCAATGCGTTTAACCTCACAAGCGAGCCGCCACCCACGCGCGAAACCGCCCCGCCCGAGCCGCCGAGAAGTGAGGATATCATGCTCACCGGTATTTA
>DQOE01000033.1 GCA_015658765.1 Verrucomicrobiota bacterium
GCCGTCTCCTTTTTATCGAGTCGAAGGTCCCCCTTCTGTTTTTTGGAGCCGTGGCAATCGATGCAACGCGCCTCAAAAATACCCTGGACCGACTTGGCAAAGTCCACCTTCTCCTCCGCCCAGCCATTCAGGCCAAGGGCGCCTACGGTAAGAATAATAGCGATCGAATTTCTCATTTTAGTTTAACGTGAACCCGGACGGAAAGTATCCCTGCGCTATTCACTGTTGGCAACTAAAAAATGCGCTTGGCCAAGGGCTCAATAGACGCGGCGAAGATGGGATGGCAGGATGTTCAGCTCGGCCCGGTACTTGGCCACGGTGCGGCGGGCGATCTTGACGCCCTTGTCGGTGAAAGCCTTAACCAAGTCCTCGTCGGAGAGCGGCTTGGTGGCGTCCTCCTTCTTGACCAACTCGCCGAGCATCTCCTTGACGCTGGTGTTGGCGAGGCTTGTGCCGTCCTTGGAGGCCAGGCCGGAAGTGAAAAAATATTTCATCTCCAGGACACCGTGGGGTGTCTCGATGTATTTGCCGGAGACGGCCCGGCTGACGGTGGTCTCGTGCACGCCCACGACGTCGGCCACCTGCGACATGGTCATCGGGCGAAGTTGCGACGCACCGTGCTCCATAAACTCCCCCTGTCGTTTCAGGATTTCCTTCGCGATGTTCAGGATGGTGGACTGCCGTTGATGGATGCTCTTGAGCAGGAACTTGCCGGAACGAATCTTGTCGCGGATGTAGTTGCGCACATCGCCCGAGGTGGCGGCCTGCGCCATGAGATCCTTGTAGGCGTTGCTGATGCGCAACCGGGGGATATACTCGTTGTTGGAGGTGACCTTCCACTCGCCGTCGTCGTCGCGTGAAATAAAGATTTCCGGCACAACGAACTGATTGGTCTCGGGCATGTACTCACGGCCCGGCTTCGGCTCGAGATGGCCGATGTGCTCCAAGGCGTCTTGCACGGTATCCACCGTTTCGCCGGTTTTCTTTGCGATCTCACGGATGCGCCGTCGGCCAAGCTCGTTCATGCAGTCGCGGATGATCCGATATTCCAGCGAATCTGCGCGCTCTGCCCGTTCAAGCTGCAGCATCAGGCACTCTCGCAAGTCACGAGCGGCAACTCCCGGCGGATGAAACGTCTGCACAACATCCAGTACAGCCTGTATCTCGCCACTCGGGTTGCCACTGGAAAACACCAGTTCATCCACGCTCGACTGCAGGAAACCGGCGGCGTCGATGTTGCCGATGATCAACTCGGCGATCTTGAACCGCGGCTCACCCAGATCCGACAGGCGCGCCTGCTCCAGCATAACATCCTGCAGCGACTGGGTGGTCGTCACCGAGTCCAGCATGAACTGGCGCTTCTCGTCCTCGTCCCTCGAGTTTCGAGACGGGAGGTTGGTGCTGGAGAAATGGTCGCGCCAGCCCTGGTCCAACTCAAGCAACTGATTGATCTCCTTCTGGAAATCGTCCACCGGCTCCCCGGCGTTGCTCTCGTCGGTGGGATCGTACTGCGTGTCGCTCGGCGGCTCGGCCAGATCGACCTTGGCCTCCTCGGCCTCGTCGGTTTCCCCCCGCTCACGCGCGTCCATGTCCAGGTCAGCCTGTTCCTCGAGCACGGGGTTGGCCTGCAACTCCTGGTCGATCATGGCCTGGAGTTCCAGCATCGGGGCCTGCAACAGGTTGAGGGATTGCTGAAGCTGCGGCGCCAACACTTGGTTGAGCGACATCTTCTGCGACATTTGGAATCCCTGCTGCGGCACGTGCCGACAGTAGAAAATCCTCCAAACACATTCAAGCTGAATTAGGCACAATATTTGCTTCATAAGAAGCGTGCCAACTCTCCCCTGTCATCCAGTTTGTGAACAACTTTTTTTTCCGCTCCGTTGCCCCGTAATCCGCAAGCCCCTACAGTGTCCGCGTGCCTACACGGTTCACAGTTTTGGGGAGCGGCTCCGGGGGGAACGCCTCCTTTCTTGAGACAGACCAGACGCGCCTCCTGATCGACGCCGGCTTGAGCGGCCGCCAAATACGCCTGCGCCTCGCGCAGATGGGACGCTCGCCCGAGACGCTCGACGGCATCCTGCTCACCCACGAGCACACCGACCACACGCAGGGCCTGAAGGCGCTCTGCGCCAAGCTCGAGATCCCGGTGTACTGCAACCGCCTCACCGCCGACGAGTTGCGATTCAGGATGGAGACCAAGCTGGACGTCCGGCAGTTCGTCACCGGCCAATCGTTCGAGATCGGCGACGTGACGGTGGAGAATTTTTCCGTGCCGCACGACGCGCAGGATCCCGTTGGCTTTCACGTCCGGACGGCGGACGGCGGCGTCGGCGTGCTGACCGACCTTGGCCAAGCCACCCGGCTCGTGCTCGAGCGCGTGCGCGGAGTGAGCGCCCTGTTCATCGAGGCCAACTACGACCTCAACCTGCTGCAGGAAGACACGCGCCGCCCGTGGGCCATCAAGCAGCGCATCATGAGCCGGCACGGCCACCTGGCCAACTCCTCCACCGCCGAGGCGGTCGAGAACCTGGCCAACGGCACGCTGCGCAACATCGTGCTTGGCCACTTGAGCCGCGACTGCAACACGCCGGAAATCGCGAAAGAAGCCGTCGCCGAAAAACTTCTCCAAGCTGGCATCGACAGCCTCCGGATCGACGTCTCCACACAGGCCAAACCGACCGAGACCATCACGCTCTGACCAAGCGCCTGGCGAAGCGGGGAGCTACTTTTTTATCCTCGGCCAACGGCGCAAGCCGTTTTGCAGCCACAGACGCCACACCATCCAGATCGCCTCGCGGACAATCTTGCCGCTCATCTTCGATGTGCCGATGAAGCGGTCGGTGAAAATGATCGGCACCTCGGCGACCTTGTGGCCGGTGCGCCACAGGATGTGCGTCAACTCGACCTGAAAGCTGTAGCCGTTGGCCCGAACGCGATCGAGGTCGATCGACTGCAGCGCGCGCTGCCGGAAACACTTGAAGCCGCCGGTCGGGTCGGTGAACGGCATGCCCGTGATGATCTTCACATACTTCGCCGCAGCGAGGCTGAGCAGCATGCGGCCGATCGGCCAGTTGATCACCCGGATCCCCTCGCAGTAACGCGAACCCAAGACCAAGTCGGCGTCCTCCGCGTCCGACTTCGCAATGAAGCGCGGGATCTCGTCCGGGTTGTGCGAGAAGTCGCAGTCCATCTCGAAGATGAACTCGTAGTCGCGCTCCAGCGCCCACGCAAACCCGGCGCAGTAGGCTCGGCCAAGCCCGTCTTTTTCCTGACGGTGCAGAACATGGACGCGCTCGCTGCCCTTGGCCAAGCCGTCCGCGATGTCGCCGGTGCCGTCCGGCGAATTGTCGTCCACCACCAGCACTTCCAGCGCCGGCTTCATCGCCAGCAAACGCTCCGTCATCGGGCGAAGATTGTCCGCCTCATTGTACGTCGGAAGGATGATGAGCGTGTTCGACATGTCAGTGTGGTTCGCCGTCAACCAAGCGGCGGATGCCCAGCGGATTGCTCTCCCGCAACTCCGCCGGCAACAGCGCATCAGGGAAGCCTTGGTAGCAAACCAAGCGGGTGAAACGATGAATCGCCCTGGTCCCGACCGAGGTCGAGCGGCCGTCGGATGTAGCAGGGAACGGCCCACCGTGCACCATCGCGTGGCAGACCTCCACGCCTGTCGGGAAGGCGTTGATCACCACGCGGCCCACCTTCGTCTCGAGTACTTCGAGCAATTCGCAGTTGGCCTCGAGATCGGCGTCGGTGCCGTGAACGGTCGCCGTCAACTGGCCTTCAAGCGATCTGGCCAGGGCTAGCATCTTGTCGGTGCCATCGTGTGTCACCACCAGCGTCGAGGGCCCGAACAACTCCGCACTGAGAGACTCGTCGCTGAGGAACGCCTCAGCGCTCGTCCGGAACAATGCCGCACCCGCCTGACATTGACCGTCGCCCGTTTGACCAAGCGCGACTGTCTCGACAGCGTCGTTGCCACCAAGCGCACCCGCGCCCGAGTCGTACGCGGCGCTGATACCGGGGTTGAGCATCGTCGCGCCAGAACTGCCACCGACCAACTCAGCGAGCTTGGCCACGAACGGCTCGATGTCAGTGGTGCTGTCCAAAATTGTCAGGCCAGGGTTGGTGCAAAACTGCCCCACCCCAAGCGTCATCGAACCGTGTAGCCCGGCGGCCAGTTGCTCCGAGCGTTCTGCCAGCGCCCCCGGCAAAATGAACACAGGGTTGATACTGCTCATCTCGGCGTAAAACGGTATCGGTTCCGGCCGGTCAGCGGCGAGTTTCATCAGCGCCTGGCCACCCGCGCGCGAACCGGTGAAGCCGGCAGCCTTGATCGCCGGATGCCGCACCAACGCCGAGCCGGTTTCGCGGCCCGGCCCGTACACAAGCGAGAAAGTTCCCTCAGGTAAACCGCAATCACGAACCGCCGCCGACACTGCTTGGCCGACGAGTTCCGCCGTGCCGGGGTGCGAGTGGTGCGCCTTGACGACAATCGGGCAACCGGCCGCAAGCGCGGACGCCGTGTCGCCGCCCGCCACCGAGAACGCCAGCGGAAAATTGCTGGCGCAAAAAACCGCCACCGGGCCTAGCGGCCGCTCCATCGAGCGGACGTCCGGCTTGGGCACCGGGACCCGCTCGGGATCGGCGAGGTCGATGCGGGCATCCACCCACGTGCCTTCCTCTGCGACCGAGGCGAACAACCGCAACTGCCCGCAAGTGCGCCCGGTCTCCATCCGGATACGCCCTTCCGGCAGGCCGGTTTCCTGCGGAGCGAGTCGGGCCAAGTCGTCGCCAATCGCCTCGATGTTGTCGGCGATTTTCCGCAGAAACGCCGCTTTGTCCGTTCCGCTGGTTTTGCCGAAAACCTCGAACGCATCCGCCGCCAACTCGACGGCACCGTTCAGTTCCGCCTCGCTCACCGCCGCGTAGCCGGGCTGCAGCGACTCACCTGTTGCGGGGTTGATGCCAAAAACGGCCGGATCGCCCTCGCCTCCCGGCTGAAACCCAATGATCGACTTGCCCGTCAAATTCGCCATGCGCGGTAGTCTATCCAAAGCGCGAGGAAGTTTGAAGTTTTCAGTTACAACTTTTCAGCCAATTAACCAGCTTCGCTTAACCAAGCGGGGCTTGCTCTACCAGGGAGACCCGCCGATAGTTCGCGCATGAATCGGGATGAAGCCTGGGCGTTGCTCAATGAGTACACAAAGTCGGAGTCGCTGCTGAAACACGCGCTCGCGGTCGAGGCGGCGATGCGGCATTACGCGGCCAAACTGGGCGAGGACGCCGAACAGTGGGGCATCACCGGCTTGCTGCACGATTTCGACTACGAGCGCTGGCCGGATATCCCCGATCACACGCAGGAGGGGGCGAAAATCCTACGCGAGCGCGGCGTGGATGAAGAGATCGTCGGGGCAATCCTCTCGCACGCGGAATGGAACCAAGGCGACTACCCTCTCGACCGGCCGATTCGCAAGGCGCTCTTTGCTGTCGATGAACTTTGCGGGTTCATCGTCGCCGTGGCCTATGTGCGCCCGGAGAAACTGAATGGAATGACGCCAAAAAGTGTCCGCAAAAAAATGAAGGCGAAGGGTTTCGCCGCAGCTGTCAAGCGTGAGGACATCGTGCAAGGCGCGGAGTTGATGGAGGCCGAACTAAACGAGCACATCGCCAATGTGATCGCGGCACTTCAGGGGGCGTCGGCGGGACTGGGCTTTGACTGAGCGGTTTTCTCCGCAGCCAAGCGGCGGGATTCGTCCATGAACTCGGCAAAACGCATCGACACGGTGATCGGAACTATCGCGAGAGCCAAGCCGGCGAAAAAGTCCAACGTCAGAACCATGTTGCGCATCACGGACGACATCTCCATTTCATGCCACGTGCCGGTTGCCGGGTTGAAGCGCGCGATGGGGATTGGCAACCGGCGGAACTGCATCGCCTCCCACTCGGCGTAGCCGCAAAACCAGATGCCCATGCCAAGGCCAAGCGCGGCCGAGAGCCAAAACAGCGACACCCAGCCGCTTGGCCAAGCGCGGCCGAGATAGAGCGTCACGCTGTTTTTCAAAATCCAGCCGAGGAACAGGGCCATCGGCACGATGACGATCAATCCGATCATTTCGAGCCGCCCGCGACGCAGGTGAGATGCCCAAGCGTGCGGAGGAACAAACGCCCATTGGCCAGGGCCGGAGTCGAGTGGGTCGGTTCGCCCAAGTCGTTCACGGCGATTTGCCGGAATTTTTCCGTGGCGGCAAGCACGACGACCTTGCCGGTGGTCGAGATGCAGAACAGGCGGCGCTCGGCCCACACCGGCGAACCGAAAAACCGGCCCTCGACGCGTTCCTGCCAGACGAGCTCGCCGCTCTTGGCGCGCACGCAGGTGACGATGCCGGAGTCGCTCCAGAGAAACAGCAGCCCGTCCTTGGCCAAGCTTGTCGGCACGTACGGGATCGACCGGCGCAGCTTGTACGCCACGCTCGGCGACGCCCCCTTCGCCGCGCTGCCGGGCTTGAGGGCCACGAGGTAATTGCCACCGCCGCCGCTGCCGCACGTGCCAATGACCAGGCCGTCGGCGACGAGGCAGGAACTCACGGTCCGCTTGTCAAACAGGTCAACCTGTTCCCAAAATATTTTGCCGGTACTCGGATCCACGAACGTGATGCCGTGAGCCATGCTGTTGAACAGAAGTCCCTCGGTGCCGGAAGGGTCCACGAAACGGCACGGC
>DQOE01000178.1 GCA_015658765.1 Verrucomicrobiota bacterium
CCGAGGAGGGCAGCCACGTGAGCTACCTCGAGGGCTGCACGGCACCGATGCGCGACGAGAACCAACTGCACGCCGCCGTCGTGGAGTTGATCGCGCTCGACAACGCCGAGATCAAGTACTCGACCGTGCAGAACTGGTACCCCGGTGATGAGCAGGGGCGCGGCGGCATTTACAACTTCGTGACCAAGCGCGGCATCTGCAAAACCAACGCGAAGATTTCGTGGACACAGGTTGAGACCGGCTCGGCGATCACGTGGAAATATCCCAGCGTCATCCTGAAAGGCGACAACTCGATTGGCGAGTTCTACTCTGTCGCGCTCACCAACAACATGCAGCAGGCCGACACCGGCACGAAGATGGTGCACCTCGGCAAAAACACGCGCAGCACGATCGTCTCCAAGGGCATCTCCGCCGGCCGGGGGCAGAACAGCTACCGAGGCCTGGTGCAGGTCGGCAAAAAGGCCGCCAACGCCCGCAACTTCTCTCAGTGCGACTCGCTGCTCATCGGCGACCGGTGCGGCGCGCACACCTTCCCGTATATCGAGGTGAAAAACACCACCGCCAACATCGAGCACGAGGCGACCACCTCGAAGATTGGCGAGGATCAGATTTTTTACTGCAACCAGCGCGGCCTCGAGACGCAGGACGCCGTCAACATGATCGTCAATGGTTTCTGCAAGGAGGTCTTCCGCGAGTTGCCGATGGAGTTCGCGATGGAAGCCCAGAAACTCCTCGACGTCAGCCTCGAGGGCAGCGTCGGCTAAACATTTTTTAAAACGGAATGCTACAGATTAAAAACCTACAGGCGGGGATCGAGGACAAGCCGATCCTCAAGGGAATCGACCTCTCGGTGAACGACGGCGAGGTGCACGCCATCATGGGGCCGAACGGCAGCGGCAAAAGCACGCTCGCCTCCGTGCTCGCCGGGCGGGACGGCTACGACGTCACCGGCGGCGAGGCGCTTTACAACGGCAACGACCTGCTCGACCTCGCGCCGGAGGAACGCGCCCGCGAGGGTGTTTTTCTCGCGTTTCAATACCCGGTGGAGATCCCCGGCGTGAACAGCGCCTACTTTTTGCGCTCAGCCGTCAACGCGATTCGCAAGCATCGCGGCGAGGAGGAACTCGATGCGATGAATTTTCTCAAGGCCGTGAAAGTGAAGATGAAAGAGCTTGGCCTGGGCGAGGACTTTCTCAAGCGCCCGGTCAACGCCGGCTTCTCCGGCGGCGAAAAAAAGCGCAACGAGATTTTGCAGATGACGATGCTTGATCCGCGACTGGCCATCCTCGACGAGACCGACTCGGGACTCGACATCGACGCACTGCGCATCGTCGCCGACGGCGTCAACCGCCTCAGGCGCGACGACAACGCGCAGGTCATCATCACGCATTACCAGCGGCTGCTCGACCACATCGTGCCGGACTTCGTCCACGTGCTGCACGACGGCCGCATCATCAAGTCCGGCGACAAGTCACTCGCGCTTGAACTGGAGGAGAAGGGTTACGACTGGCTAATCAAGGAAGCCGCATGAGCCAGGTTGCCACTACTAATTTCGCCGTCGAACCGGTGGAGGCATTTGCCGAGCTGGAGCAAAACGGCGCGGCGCTGATGCCGCTTCGCAAGGCCGGCTTGGCCCGGTTTTCCGAGGCCGGTTTTCCGACGCTTCGCGACGAGGACTGGCGGTTCACCAACGTCAAGCCGCTCGCCGAACTGCCGTTTCGACCGGTTCTTTTAGCTCTTGGCCAAGCGCTTGGCCAAGAGCAACTTGGTGATGTCACGTTCGGCCAACTGGACGCTGATCGGCTGGTCTTTGTCGATGGCCATTTCAACGCTGAGTTGTCGCAAACCGCCGACCAGCCAAGCGGCGTGACGGTGACCCACTTGGCCAGCGGCTTGGCCGGCTTGGAGCGCGAGCTTGGAGCGCTTTCCGGTGGCGATGACGATCCGTTTGTCGCACTCAACGATGCCTTTTTCACCGACGGCGCATTGATTCAAATCGGCGACGGCCAGCGCTTGGCCAAGCCGGTTCATTTGCTGTTCGTCGCCACGGCGGGCGGGGACGGAGAAGCGGCGCACATCCGCAACTGGATCGTCGCCGGGGCCAACTCGCAGGGCACGATCATCGAGTCGCACCTCTCGCTTGGCCAAGCGGCGAGCGTGACCAACATCGTCACCGAGTCGCGCATCGGCGACGGGGCGGACATCGAGCACATCAAGTTTCAGGATCAATCGAACAGGGCGTTTCACCTGGCGTCGCTGCACTCGGAGCTGGGCCGCGACGCACAGTATGCGTTCCACTCGATCGCGCTTGGCGCGCGGTTGTCGCGCAACAACCTGCGCATGCGCCTGGCCCAGCCGGGCATCGAGTGCGTGCTTAACGGGTTGTACATGCTGCGCGGCCAGCAGTTGGCCGATCACCACATGATCGTCGAGCACGCCGCGCCGCACTGCGACAGCCACGAATATTTCAACGGCATCCTCGACGACCAGTCGCGGGGGGTTTTTCACGGGCGCATCCTCGTGCAGCCCGGCGCGCAAAAGACCGACGCGAAGCAGACCAACAAAAACCTGCTGCTCAGCGACGACGCCACGGCGAACACCAAGCCGCAGCTCGAGATTTACGCCGACGACGTGAAGTGCACCCACGGCGCGACGATCGGCGCGATGGACGACGACGCGATTTTTTATCTGCGAACCCGGGGGCTCGACACCGCCACCGCGCGGCGAATGCTGTTGCACGGGTTCGCCGGCGAGATCGTCGACCGCGTCCGGCACGACGCCGTGCGCGAGGAACTCGACGCGCTGGTGTGGAACCGGCTCGAGGCGGAGCATCAACTGGACTGACTCGTGGCGAACTTTTTGGATACAACCGTCGATGATCTGATCGGGAACTTCGAGTTTCTCGGCGACTGGGAGGAGCGTTTTGCCTACCTGATCGAGCTGGGCAAAAAGCTGCCGCCGCTCGACGAGTCCGAGATGGTGGAGGACAACCGCGTGCACGGCTGCCAAGCGGCCGTCTGGCTGAAAATGCTGCCGGCCAGCGACTCGACATTTGATATTCACGCCGACTCGGACGCCTTCATCGTCAAGGGGTTGATTGCTGTTTTATTGATGATTTACAACGGAAAAACTGCCGAACAAATCTTGGCCGATGACGGCACGGCGACATTCGCCAAGCTTGGCCTGGATCGGCATTTGAGCCCGACCCGCCGCAACGGGCTGCACTCGATGGTGAGCCGGATCAAGGCCCTCGCCGCTGCATCGGTCGCACAACCCGCTTAAATATGACCACCGCCGAACCCATCGAACTCAGCCGCGACGTCGAGGCGTCCATCGTCCCCTCCGGCGACAAGGTGACGCTGCAAAAGGGCGAGGCGGCGCAGGTCACCCAGACGCTCGGCGGCACGTTCACGGTGATCGTCAACGGCAACATGTTTCGCATCGAGGGAAACGATGCCGATGCGCTTGGCCTCGAGCCGGTCAAGACCCCGGCGGAGGAAACCAAGCGGCCGGAAACAGAGGACGACCTGAAGCAGCAGATCGAGACGCAGCTAAAGACGGTTTACGACCCGGAGATCCCGGTGAACATCATTGACCTTGGCCTCGTGTACGACAGCACGCCGACACAGATCGACGGCGGCTGGCGCGTCGATGTGAAGATGACACTCACCGCGCCCGGTTGCGGCATGGGGCCGGTGCTGCAACAGGACGCACAAAACCGGCTGCTGTGCATCGAGGGCGTCGACGAGGCGGACGTGCAACTCGTCTGGGATCCGCCCTGGAATCACGATATGATGAGCGAGGCGGCCAAGCTGGAACTCGGCATGATGTGATGAACCCACCCGCGGAAACAGCGAACTTGGCCAAGCGCGACGAATCAGTCGATTGGACAGCGCTCCGTGACGACTTCCCGATCCTGCGCGAAACCGTCAACGGCCACCCGCTGGTTTATCTCGACAACGCCGCAAGCAGCCAGAAGCCGCATCAGGTCATCGATGCGGTTCGCCGCTACTACGAGCATGATAACGCCAACGTGCACCGTGGCATCCACGAGTTGAGCAACCGCGCCACCGAGGCGTACGAGGGCGCGCGCCAGCGAGTCGCTGACTACCTCAACGCCGGCTCCCGCGAGGAAATTATTTTCACGCGCGGCACCACCGAGGGGCTGAACCTCGTCGCCAACACCTGGGCGCTCGACAACCTGCGCGAGGGCGACACGATTCTCCTCACCGAGATGGAGCACCACAGCAACCTCGTGCCGTGGCAAATTCTGGCCAACCGGATCGGCGCAAAACTCGACTTCATCGAGATCACCGGCGACGACGGGCAGCTTGATTTGCAGTGGCTCGACGAGCAACTCGCCCGTGCCCGGCTGCTCTCGCTCACGCATATTTCCAACACGATGGGCACAGTCAACCCGGTCGCCGAGATTTGCGCCCGTGCCCGTGCCGCAGGGGTGGTCACCGTGGTGGATGCCGCCCAAAGCGCCGGCCATGCACCGGTCGATGTGCAGGCGATCGACTGCGATTTTCTCGCCTTTTCCGGGCACAAAACCTGCGGGCCGACCGGCATCGGCGTGCTGTACGGCCGCCGCGAACTGCTCGAGGCCATGCCGCCGTATCAGGGGGGTGGCGAGATGATTTTGAAGGTCGAGTACCGCTATTCCACCTTCAATGTCGCTCCGCACAAGTTCGAGGCCGGCACACCGAACGTCGCCGGCGCCGTTGGCCTGCACGCGGCGCTGGACTACCTCGACGCCATCGGCCGTGAGGCGATTTTCGAGCACGACCAGCGCTTGGCCAAGCGGGCATGCGAGCGCCTGGCCGAGATCGACGGCATCCGGATTTTTGGCCCGGCGGAAGGCCGCTCGGGCGTGGTGAGCTTCGTGCTGCCGGACGCCCACGCTCTCGACCTAGCCACGATGGCCGACCAAAAGGGCGTCGCGTTGCGGGCGGGTCATCACTGCAATCAACCGCTCCTGGCCAAGCTCGGTGTCGCGGCGACCGCCCGTGCGAGTTTTTACTTTTACAATACCGAGGCCGAGGTCGATCGCTTCATCGAAGTGCTCCACGGCGTCAGAAAAATATTTGTCTGAATGAGCGAAACCATCACAGGCGACTCCCCGATGCAGGCGGTGCTGCAGGTTTTTCCCGGCGCGCAGCGGGCGTTGTTTCGCAAGTACCACATCGGGGGGTGCAGCAGTTGCGGGTTTCAGCCGGAGGAAACATTGGCCGGGGTTTGCGAGCGCAATGGCGATCTCCCCGTCGCCGACGTGTTGGAACAGATTCGCCAGAGCCACGAGGAGGATGCCCGCATTTTGATCGAGCCGAGCGACCTGGCCAAGCGGCGCGACAACGGGGCGGACGTTCGCGTGGTGGACATTCGTTCGCGTGAGGAATTTGAGGCGGTGCACATCGACGGCTCGCAGTTGCTGACGCAGGACTTGATGCAGGAGATTCTCGGCAGTTGGGACAATGACCAGTTGTTCGTCATCGTCGATCACCAAGGGAACAAATCCCTCGACGCGGCGGCCTATTATCTCGGCCACGGCATGCCGAATGTCCACGCACTGCGCGGCGGGATCGATGCCTGGTCGCTTGAGGTTGACTCGGCCGTCCGGCGCTACACGCTGAATTAAAATGAACGACGAGCTTCAAAAAAAAGTCGCCGAGGCGATCCGTGACCCGAAAAATGTCGGCGAGATGGCGGACGCCGACTCGGTCGGCACGGTGGGCAATTCCGAGTGCGGCGAAATGCTGAGGCTGTGGGTGAAGTACAGGGAGCAGGACGGCGAAAAGGTCATCGACAAGGCCAGTTTCCAGAGCTTTGGCTGCGAGACGGCGATCGCCGTGGCGAGCCTGGCGACTGAATTGATCCAGGGAAAAACCGCCGCCGAGGCAATGGAAATGAAGCCGGAGGAACTCTCCGGCGAACTCGGCCCGCTGCCACCAATGAAGATTCACTGCGCCGAACTGGTGCAGGGTGCGCTGCGTGATGCGCTTTCGCCCGAGAGCCAAGCGCTTGGCCAAGCGGAGTCGCCGGCCAAGCCGGACGGGCTCGCCCCCACGCTCCGGGACAGCCTCAACGAGGGTCAGGCCAAGTCCGGCAGCATCAACATCCAGTTCCTCGACGAGTAACCTCCGTCGCCAGCTTCCCGGCGGTTAGACCTCCTTGACGACTCCCCAGTAGACGTCGAGCTGTTTGGTGAGGTAGAGCCGGATGCCGTTCACCAACGCCTTGGATTCCAGCTTTTGCCCGGCGGCGACGATCTGCTTGAGTGTCATGCCCGGCTTGATGCGGAAACTTTCCTGCGCGATGATAGGTCCCTCGTCGAGGTGCATGCTGACGAAGTGCGCTGTCACACCGGCAATTTTCACGCCATGCTCGTGCGCCTGCCGGTAAGGCTGCGGGCCGGGGAAACCCGGCAGCAACGAGGGGTGGATGTTGATGATCTTGTTCTTGAATCGCCAGACGAAGTTCGGCGACAAAATTTTCATGAACCGCGCCAGCACGACGAAGTCCGCCTGCGCCTTCTCGAGGATGCGAAGTGCCTTGGTCTCCGCCTTGGCTCGGTTCGTCCAAGCAACATGATGAAATGGCAGGCCGGCTTTTTCGACCTTGGCCTTTAGATCGCGGTGGTTGCCAAGGACGGCCACAATCTCCGTCTTGAGTTTTCTGGATTTCACCGACTCCAGAATGGCGTCGAGGCAATGCGGTTCACGGGTGACCATCAGGGCCATGCGTTGCGGGCGCTTGGGGTCGGTGAACCACCACTTGATCTCCATGCCCAAGTCGCGGCCCAGCGCGCGCAGCCCCTGGCCAAGCGATTTCTCGTTAAAAACCGTCGCCCGCCAACTGGCCTGAATCGTCATGCTGAACTGCCCGCGCGTGACCTGCTCCTCCAGCGCCTCGATGTTGGCCCTGGTTTCGAACAGCAGATTGGTGACTCTGGCCACGACGCCGGTCTTGTCCCGCCCGATGACAGTGATGGTCGCGTAACAATTCATTGCGGGGCGCAATTAAGCCGGTTTAAAGCGCGGAGAAAAGCGAAAACGGCCAGGCGCTTGGCCAAGCGGGTTAATCCTCTGCCTGGTTTTTTCGGATCAAGGCGAACAGGTCGCGGGGCTCGCGGAGGCCGATTGCGGCGGTGATTCCCCAGTAAACCAAGGCCGCGACGATGGCCGGGGCGAACACTTCGCCGATTTTCAGCCACACCGTCTCGTACCCAAGATTAGCCACCCATTGGCCGTGCAAAAACCAGGCGACGCCACCGGCAACCACGGCCGCCAACAGCATGCCGGCGACCGGGCGCAGCAGCGACTGAATCTCCCACTTGGGCATCTTGCGTTTGAGGGCGTACGAGAGAAGCCCGACATTCAAGAGGGAACTGAGGGCATTGGCCACTCCGAGCGCGCCGGCTTCCAGTCCTTTCGGGAACATGAAAATGAGCGGCAACAACACCACGATGTTCAGGCAGAGACACACCGCGCTGATCTGCATCGGCACCTTGGTGTCGCCCAGCGCGTAAAACGCCCGAGCCATCACGTTGACCGCCGAGTAGGTCAGCAGGCTCGGCGCGAGGCACATCAGCGCGAAGGACGCGCGACGGGTCGAGTCGGCGGTAAACGCGCCGTGCTCGAAAAGCAACCGCACCATCGGCACGGCCAGCACCATCAGCATCGCCGCCGCGATTGCGTTCACGAAAAACAGGTAGCCCATGCCACGCCGGAGGTTTTCGCGGAACTCGGGAAACTGCTTCTCCGCGGCCAAGCCGGCCAGTGTCGGCAAAAGGAACGTCGCCAGCGACACGCCGAACACGCCCTGCGGCAGTTCCATCAACCGCACCGCGTACTCGAATGACGCGACAATTTTCGTGCCGCTGGCGCGCTCGATCCAAAACGCCAGCGTCTGGGTGATGATAATGTTGAACTGGAACGCCGCCACACCGATCGTCGCCGGGATCATTTTGCGGACGACCTCCCGCACCGAGTCGTTGCGCCACGGGGTGACCCAGCGGAGCCGGTAGCCTTCGCGATACAGGTACGGCAATTGGAAGCCCGCCTGTGCCACGCCAGCCACCAGCACGCCGAACGCCAGCGCGAAAATTTGTTCGCCCAAGTCCTCCCCCCAGCGTGGCGCGACGAGCAGCACCGTGGCGATCATCACCACGTTGAGCAGCGTGGCACCCATCGCCGGGATGAAAAAGTAGCCGCGCGAGTTGAGCATGCC
>DQOE01000291.1 GCA_015658765.1 Verrucomicrobiota bacterium
ATCCAAGGGTGATCAAGCGTCGGCGTAACAACGGATGATCAGGGTTCAGGAAATCATACACAGCCTCGAGGAGGGCAAATGGGCCAAGCGCATTCGCGGCTTGGTTTTGCTGTTGTTGATCGGGAGCCTGGGGCTGGTTTACTACCTGAACCTCACGCGCAATTTCACCGCGCCCGAGGCGATGGACGCCGCGCAACTGGCCCGCAACATTGCCGAGGGACGCGGCTACACCACGCAGTTCATCCGGCCGCTGAGCCTCGATATTTTGCGGCAGCAAGGCGCTGTCTCCGATGAGGAGCTTCGCAGCGAATTCCCCGACATCACCAACCCGCCGGTGTACCCGATGCTGTTGGCCGGGTTGATGAAAGTGCTGCCGTTTGAGTTTGAAATCGATCTCCAAAAGCCAAACGAGTTTCAGCCATATCAACCGGAATTTCTGATCTGGCTGCTAAACCAAGCGTTGTTTTTTGTGGCGCTGATTCAAGTCTTCCGACTGGGCGAAAAGCTGTTCGACCCGTCGGTGGCCTGGTGCGCGGCACTGGTGTTTTTAGGGACGGAACTTTACTGGAAATTCAGCACATCCGGACTCTCGACGATGCTGCTGCTGGTTTTGTTTTTGGCCTTGGCAGGGACGCTCGTGAGGCTGGAGGAGCAGGGGAATGACGAGGCGCCGCGAGGCGGCGGTTGGTTTGCCGGGATGGCGCTTTGGGCCGGGGCGCTGGCTGGGTTGGGCGGGTTGACCCGCTACGGCTTTGCCTGGGTGATCCTGCCGGTGCTGGTTTATCTCGGCTGGTTCATGGGCCGGCACCGGGGCCGGACGGTGGCGATGGCGCTGCTTGGGTTTTTGCTCGTGATGTCGCCCTGGCTTGTGCGGAACGTGCAACTGAGCGGCAACCTGTTCGGCACGGCCGGTTTGGCCCTGTACTCGCAGACCGATGCCTTCCCCGGGGACACGCTCGAGCGGACCTTGTTTTACGAGCCAAGCGACGCACCGGTGAATGGTCAGGATGAAATCAAGGTGAGAGTGGCGGATCATGTCGGGTTGTGGGACATCGCGAACAAGCTGAAACGCAACCTCCGCCATCTGCTGGTTCATGAGTTGCCACAGTTCTCCGGCAGTTGGTTCGCGGTGGTTTGCCTCGTCGGCTTGGTCGTGCCGTTTCGGAACCGCTCGCTACGTCGGCTGCGGGTTTTTTTATTGATGACGCTCGCGGTGTTTGCGCTTGGCCAAGCGCTTGGCCGCACACACCTCTCGGCAGCCAACGGCACGCTGGGTGAGTTGTTGACGAGGTCGCTTGGCCAAGGCGCCCCGATGACGGCTGCGTCGGGCGTGACCGGCGAAAACCTTTTGGCCATTCTTGGGCCGGTCTCTTTCCTGTTTGGTGCGGGTTTGTTTTTCTCGCTACTGGACCAGTGGCGAATGGGCCTGCCGGAAATGCGACTGGCTGCTTCCACTGGGTTGGTCGTGGCAGCCTCGCTTCCGATGGCCTTGAGTTTCCTGCTGCCGCATCCGCATCCCGTGGCCGATCCGCCGTATCACCCGCCACGCGTGAAACACATTATTTCGCTGCCCGGGAGCACCATCAGCGCCGGGGACTTGTTGATGAGCGACATCCCATGGGCCGTGGCGTGGTACGGCGATCGGGATTGCTTATGGCTGACACGCAGCGTCCAGCCGGATTTTTACTCGCTCAATGACAAGTTTCGGCCTGTCAGCGCCCTTTATTTTACAGAAGCCACCACCGATCAACGGTATGTGAGCCGGGTGTTTTCCCCGATTGAGTCGAATTGGGAGCGATTTGTGCTGGCCATGCAACTTGAGGGGGATTTGCCAGATGAATTCCCGTTACAGGGTGTTTTGAACGATTTCTCGCCCGGTCAATGGCTGCTTTTTGCTGACCCGGTGGAACAGCCATAGGTGCTTGATGACGACAAGGTTGAGACAAAGAAAAAAATCAAAAAACTTTTACAATTGGGGTTGACAGGGCCGGATGAGCATCGACAATGCCCCTCCATTCAGCCCTGCTGACCGTTCGGGGTGTTGAGTGTGGATTTTCAAATAAGATTATGAACAGAAAAATTGTTACCTTGGGAGTCGCCGCGTTTAGCGTAGTCGGATTGCAGGCTGCTGATGCCGGTAAAGTCTGGGAAGTGACGGCTTCGCTGCGAGGCTTTTACGACGACAACTACACGACCTCGCCTGAGGCGCTCGCCGAGGAGAGTTGGGGCATCGAGGTCAGCCCCGGTTTCAACCTCACCATTGGGGAGGGAACGGACCTGGAGTTCAGCGCCGGGTACGCGTTCGGCATGCGGTACTACGAAGACCGGGAAAGCGACAATGTGGACTATGGCCACGAGTTGGGCATCAGCCTCAACAAGGCGTTCTCCAACACCTCGCTTTTGCAATTGTCGGATAGTTTTGTGATTGCCCAGGAACCTGAAATACTGAACGGGGGCACCCCGCTGCGTACCGAGGGTGACAACCTGCGCAACACGATTTCAGCCAGTTACCGTCAGGTTCTTGCAGGGAACATTTTGGGGGAACTCGGATACGGAAACTCCATCTTTGATTATGAGGAGGCGTATCACTCTGCGCTGCTCGATAGATCCCACAACCAAGTGAACCTTGATGTGATTTACGACATGGAGCAGACTGAATACTTCGTAGGTTACAAGTTTGCTTCGACCGATTTTGACGGTGGCGAGTTGAAGGTGCCCGGTTTGGATTTCAAGTCGGATGCCCGCGATAACGACTCCCATTATGGGTATGTTGGCGTTCGCCACCAACTGAACAAGGAGTTTGTCGCCAGCGCCCAGGTGGGTGCCCAGTTCGTCGACTATTATAATTTCGACTTGATGCCCGGTTTGATACCGGAGGATGAGACCAGTCCGTATGTGAGTGCTGCCATGGAATGGGGGTATGCCGAGGGGAGTCAATTGGTGGCGGGGCTAAGTTTGGTGCGCGGTGCCACCGACTTGCAGGCTGCTGATCAGGAAATCAGCGCAGTCTATGCCCAGTTACTCCACAAAGTCACAGCCAGAGTTCATGGGACTTTGACCGCTCGATATCAGGATGCGGAGATTAGCGGAGGTGGTGTGCAAGTGGACGGCAAGGAGGAGTCCCTACTGTTGTTGGGAGCCAGCCTCACCTACGCCATCGCCGACAACATCTGGACCGAGTTGGCCTACAACTACGACGAGCTCGACTCAGACATCCCGCACCGTAGTTTCGAGCGGAACTACGTGTCCATCGGCATCGGCACGAGTTATTGATTTCCTCGAACTAAAACTTTTCTTGGGAGGCCAGAAGTGCTTATCTGGCCTCCCTTTTTTTTAGGTTGTAGAAAATGGATAAAACCCCAAGTACAGATCAGTCCTCCGACAAGCTCCATATTCTGGATTATTGGCGGATCATTCGCGTTCGGTTCGTAACCATCATGCTCGTCTTTTTGCTCACCGCCGTGACGACCACCGTGGTGACATTTACCATGCCCAAGACCTACATGAGCCTCTCCCGGATATCCATCGAGAAGGATACATCGGATATTGCACCGTTGCTTGGCATGCAATCTGGGCCAGCGGCATTCGACCCTTACTTCATCCAGACCGAGTTCGAGAAAATTCAGTCACAAAAGGTCCTGGACAAGGTGGTTCTCAGGTGCGAATTGACTGAAGATTGGAAACGCCTCAACGGCGGCAACCTGTTGGATCCCATCGAGGCCCGGAAAATCCTCAAAAAAGCGATAGATATTCGCCAGTTCCGGAACACCAGCATCATTGAGCTTCGGGCGTATGATCGGGACCCGAGGAAGGCTCAAGAAATTGCCCAAGCCCTTGCAGTGGAATATCAAAACCACAGGAAGGAGGCCCAGACCGCACGTGTGAAACTGGGAATCAAGGCGCTCGAAGGCAGGAAGGAAAAAACCGACACACAGATTTTAGTCATGCAGGCCAACGTGGATAAACTGCGGACAGACTTGAACATATCCGATGCGGCCGGCGAAGATAGCTACTCCATCATCGAGCCGGAAATCGTGCGTCGTTATGAATCCGAGTTGATCGACGTGAAGGGGATTCACACGTCGATGTCCACTTTGCTTGATGGACTCAAGGCGCTATCCGCCAATGAGTTGCGTGCCTCCATACTGACTGCGCACCCGGATGCCCAGTTGGATGTTCTGATTCGCGAATTGCACACTGGCCAGCAAACGTTGGCCAATCATGGTATCGACCTGGGGGAGGAGCACCCGAGGATCAAAGGGTTGAAAAAGGTGGTGGCCACGCTCGAGGGGCAGATAGATAACCGGATTCAGGGCATCCTTGCGGGACTGGGATTGCGGGTCAATTCTTCCCAGGCTCAGGTGGAGCAATTGCAGCGGGATGTCGATGATGCAAAACAACGGGAATCCGACATGCGAAGGACAGGCCGGGAATACTTCGACGCCAAGCGGGAACTCTCCAACACCACGCGCATCCGTGACACCATTTTGTTCCGGATCATGCAGGAGGAGGTGGACTTGGCGTTGCCCAAGGAATCCACCGTGGAAATCACCGACGAAGCGGACAGGCCCTTGAAGGCAATTCGACCGAATATACCCCTGAACATCGCGCTGGGAGTTGTGGTCGGCCTGATTCTGGGTGTGGGGTTGGCATTCTTTATCGAGTATCTCGACACCAGCGTGAAGACCATTGACGACGTTGAGCGCGCCCTTGGGGCGGCCGTCCTCGGTGTCATCCCTCAAAACGTCGGATCCCTCCTGGACGAAGGGGACGAAAGCCCCCACGCGGAGGCGTACCGGGTGCTGCGCACCAACATTCTTTTTGCTGGGCGCAAGGACGAGAGCCAAACCACGTTCAGCGTGGTGAGTGGCGGTGCGGGCGAGGGCAAGACAACGACCATGTTCAATCTCGCAGTGGTCTTTGCGCAGATGGGGGATAGAATTCTGATTGTGGATTCCGACCTGCGTCGGCCCTCGATGCACCGTTACCTCAAGGTGTCCAACAACGTTGGCCTGACCAACTACCTGCTGGGACAGGCCACCATCGACAAGGTCATCCAGACCACGGAAATACCGACACTCCATTTCATCCCCAGCGGCAAGCTGCCCAGCAGTTCCATGGGCATCCTTAGTTCGGCCAAGATGAAGGAGTTCGTGGCCGAAATGAAGAGCCGGTACGACTACGTGTTTTTGGACGCTCCACCCATCATGGGAGTGAGTGATGCCACGGTTCTGGCCAGCATGGTGGACATGTGTGTGCTGGTGGTGCAGTACCGCAAATACCCGCAAATGATGACCCAGCGGGCCAAGGAAATGGTGACCAAGGTTGGCGGCGAACTTGTGGGTGTCGTTCTCAACAACATCAATATTTCCCAGGATTCCTACTACTACTATTACAGCGGTTATTATTACGATTACTATTACAAGAGCCGTGAAAAGGAGGAGTCCGCCGAGGATGATGACAAGAGCAGGAAGGAAACCAAGCTTCTGGCGAGTGCCAAAACCGGCGGGGAGGATGAGAAGCCCAAGTACTGATTGGGCGGGAGAACTCAGTTCGAGGGTTAATATAAAATGGGTTTTGTTGATAGCTTGATGAAATATGTTTGCAGAGGTTTATTGGTTGCGACCGTGCTGATGGCCGCCGGTTGCGAGACAACACGCCCACGGCCCGTGAATCCGGTCGCCGGGACGAATGACGTGCCGCTTGCCGTCAACTCCACGGACAGCCTTGAGCCCGGAAATCAAATCACCATCACTTTCAGCGGCCTGAGTACGATCCCGATTCCCTACAGTTGCCGCATCCGTGAGGATGGCACCATCAGTCCGCCATACCTGAAAGCACCCATCATTGCCGCCGGGAAAACAATCGGTGAACTCGAGCGGGAACTCGAGAAGGAGTACGTGCCCGCCATCTACAAGACCATCAACGTTACCATCAGGACAGCCGACCGGTTCTTTTACGTGGGAGGGGAGGTTCGGCAGCCCAGTCGCCAGATTTTCATCGGCCGGATTACGGTTACCCAGGCGATTCAATCCGCGGGCGACTTCACCGATTTCGCGGATCAACGGGAGGTGCGAGTGATACGGGCCACCGGCAAAGTGGACATCATCGACTGCAAGGCGGCTCTGGATGACCCAACAAGGGATCTGCCCGTTTATCCGGGTGATAACATCGTCGTGGGACGAAGGCTTTTTTGAAGATTCGACTTGAGAGAGTTGACGGCACCGCGGCGGGCGACCCAATAGAGGCCCGCCGTTTTCCTTTTACGCTTGGCCAAGCGAAGAGTTGCGATCTCCAGATCGTAGCCAAGGGCGTTTGGGACACACACCTGATACTGGACAATGCCGGCGAAAAAGGGATTACAGCCACCCCCTGCTCCGACGCATTGATTATCATCAACGGCGTCTCCCAAGGCAAAACTGTTCGATTGAAACACGGCGACCTAGTAGGACTGGGTGCGGCCAAGCTCCGATTTTGGCTCGCGCCGCTTGGCCAAGCCGACCGCTCAGCGTCTGAAGCCTTGATTTGGGTCGCCTTGCTTCTGCTGGGCCTGGGTCAGGTGGCAGCGATTGCCTGGCTCCTGAAATAAAACTTCCAAGCCATTGGCTTCCATTGGGTTAAACCTAATTAAATAATGAACAAACGGCGGCGTTACACTAAAAAACGAATAGTCGATTGACAGGCGAATTTAATTGTGGAACAATCGAGGGCTGTCCTGCGTATGCTGCAGGACTTCTTCTTGAGTCATGAGGTGGAGTTCGTCTTCACCTGATCGAGATTAACGGAATGGCAAAAGCACAAACCAAAAAAAACGTAGTCAAAAAAACAGCCACAAAAAAGGCACCGGCCAAAAAGGCCAAAAAACCCGCGCAATCCAAGGCGACTGGCGCGAAGAAAAAAACAGCCGCCAAAAAAACAGCAAAACCACCGGCCAAAAAACCGGTCAGCAAGGTAGTCAAGAAACCGGCAGCCAAAAAGGCATCGCCGAAAAAAACCGCTGCAAAAGCGACCAAAAAAAAGAAGGCACCGGCCAAGAAAGCAGTAGCCAAAAAGGCGCCGGCCAAGAAAGCAGTAGCCAAAAAGGCTCCCGCCAAGAAACCGGTGGCCAAAAAAACGGCCAAGCCGGCTTCCAAGGCTCCGTCGAAAAAAACCGCGCCCAAGAAAGCGGCAAAGAAACCCACGCCCAAGGAAACCAAGGCCAGGAAAAAGGTAACCCCGCCGCCCGCTGGTGAAAAGAAGGAGGGTGTCAATGGAGCAGGGTTGGTCGATGGGCAGCCTCTGGAGCCGGATTTCTCCAAGGACGAGGAATTCAACTTAAAGGAAAAAATCAAGGAGTTGATGCGCTTGGCCCAGGACCAGGGTCACCTGACCATTTCCGACGTCAACGAGGCTCTACCCAAGGAGTTGGTGAGCCCCGAGAAACTGGATGAGGTTTTCGCCAAGTTGAAAAGTCTTGAAGTGGAGATTGTCGAGCAGTTGGACTCGGCACCCCGCCAAAAGCCGGTCGAGTCGGCGAGCGAGGCCGAAAAAAGCCGGCTGGACATTCTGGACGATCCGGTTCGCATGTACCTCAAGCAGATGGGGCAGGTGCCGCTGTTGACCCGTGAGCAGGAGGTGGAGATTTCCAAGCGAATCGAGGCTGCCGAACTTGAAGTCAAGCGCATCCTGTACAGCTTGGGCTTCACCGCCAAGGAGCATATTGCCCTGGCCGAAAAGCTGACAGCCGATCCCCCCAAGGAGCGGTTCGACCGGGTTACGATCGACAAGGTCATCGAGACCCGCGAGAAACACATCAAGGCGCTTCATCGTCTCATCAAAAAGGTGAGGGAGGAGGACGCCGAGGTGGACAAAAAATATCTGGCTTGGCGCCGCGCCGCCAAGGCCAAGTCGAAGAAGGCCTGCGCAACCTTCGAGCAACTGAATGACAAGTTGCAGAAACACTTCCCGAAGTTTTTGTTCAAACAAAAGGTCATCGAGGAAATGGGACTGGTCGCGGACAACATCCACGACAAAATGCAGCAGAACCTCCGAGCCATCGAGCAGTTGCAAAAGGCTTCAAAGTCGTCCCAAACCGACATGATGCTCAGGGGCGAGGAAGGCAAGCTCACCGCCCTTGAGGCATTCGTCCGGAAGCCGGCCGAGGACTACCTCACGATCTACGAGGAACTCCAGCACTTCGCCCGCAAGGCGCATCAGGCCAAGAGCGAAATGATCGAGGCCAACCTGCGCCTCGTCATTTCCATCGCCAAGAAATACACCAACCGCGGACTGTCCTTCCTCGATCTCATCCAGGAGGGCAACGTCGGCTTGATGAAGGCGGTCGAGAAGTTCGAATACCGCCGCGGCTACAAGTTCTCCACCTACGCCACGTGGTGGATCCGGCAGGCGATCACCCGCTCGATCGCCGACCAGGCGCGCACCATCCGCATCCCGGTGCACATGATCGAGACGATCAACAAGCTGATGCGCGTGCAGAAGCAGCTCGTGCAGCAATACGGCCGCGAAGCCACCCCGGAGGAAATCGCCGGCGAGATGGAACTGACCGTCGAGCGCGTGCGTCAGATCATGAAAATGGCGCAGCAGCCCATCTCGCTGCAGGCGCCGGTCGGCGACAGCGAGGACACGAGCTTCGGCGACTTCATCGAGGACAAGAGCGCCGAGAACCCGACCGACATGGCGAGCTACGCCCTGCTAAAGGATCGGCTTGGCGACGTGCTGACCTCGCTCACCGAGCGCGAGCGCAAAGTGCTCGAGCTGCGCTTCGGCCTGGCCGACGGCTACTCCCGCACCCTCGAGGAGGTGGGCAAACAGTTCAAGGTCACCCGCGAGCGCATCCGGCAAATCGAGGCCAAGGCCCTGCGAAAAATGCGCCACCCGACGCGTATCCGGCAGTTGTCCGGCTTTCTCGAGCGGGAGGAGTTTCTCACCACATAGGCTGAAATCACAAAAAGCCCTTCCACTGGAAGGGCTTTTTTGTTTCCCCTTGGCCAAGCGCACGTGGAGAACGTAACCGACATCCCTCGATCCGAAGACCTGTTTGACCTTGGCCAAACGGAGCACGCGAGCCTGTTCGACTCGCTTGGCCAACCGTGGGAGGTGCTGCCGCGCATCGGCGGCTATCTGCGCGACACGCTCGAGCCACGGCAGCTTGGCCAGGCGCACAGCCAGGCGGTGATCGAGGGCGACGTGTTCATCGGCGAAGGCACGTTGATCGAGGCCGGTGCGCTGATCCGCGGCCCAGTTTGGATCGGGCGCAACTGCCGTATCGGCCACGGCGCAACGCTGCGCGGCAACGTCATCGTCGGCGACGGCTGCGTCGTCGGCCACGCCGCCGAGCTGAAAAACTCGCTGCTCTTCAACGGCTGCGACGTGCCGCACTTCAACTACGTCGGCGACTCGGTGCTGGGCCACCGCGTCCATCTTGGCGCCGGAGTGATGCTCTCCAACTACCGGCTCATCCGCGGCAACGTCAACGTCCGCCTGGCTTCCGGGCCGGTGGACAGCGGCTTGGCCAAGTTCGGCGCGTTGATCGGCGACCGAACCGAGATCGGCTGCAACACGGTTCTCAACCCCGGCGCGATCATTGGCCGTGACTGCGTGCTGTACCCGAACGTCAACTTCACCGGCGTGCTGCCGGCCAGGCGCTTGGTCAAAAACAAAACCGAGCTGGCCGCCGTCGAAAAACGGGAGATGGTCGAGTGATCAGTTTCGTGGACGAGGAACAGGGCACCGGCTTGGACTTGGTCGCCGCGACCGAGACGTTTTTTTCCGACAGCGGCCTGTTGTCGAAGGCCAGGAATTTCGAGTTCCGCCCCGAGCAACAGCAGATGGCCGTGGCCGTGGCCAAGGCGTTGAAGGGCAGCGAGCATCTCATCGTCGAGGCCGGCACCGGCGTCGGTAAAAGCCTGGCCTACCTCACCCCGGCCATCCTTCACGCGGTCGGCCAAAACAAAAAAGCTGTCATCTCCACGCACACGATCAATTTGCAGGAGCAGTTGACCGAGAAGGATCTGCCGATGCTCAAGCAGGTGTTGCCGGTCGAGTTTTCGTTCACGATGCTCAAGGGCCGGGGCAACTACCTTTGCACGCGGCGACTCCAGCGCGCGCGGCAACAGGCGGCGACGCTGCTGACCTCCTCCGAGATGGAGGAACTCAAGCGCATCACCGAGTGGGCGAAGGAGACGACCGACGGCAGCCTTTCGGACTTCGACATCACGCCCGACCCGAAGGTGTGGGACTTGGTCAACTCGGAGCGAGGGCTTTGCTCGACGAAGCTCTGCGGCCATAGCTCCGACATCGCCAAGATGGGCCAGACCTGTTTTTTCCAGCGCGCCCGAAGCCGGGTTCTTTCCGCCGATGTGCTGGTGCTGAATCACTCCCTGTTTTTCAGTTTGCTCGAAGACAATGGCGGTGATGACGATGAACCGAACAAGGACGAGGGTGTGCTGTTCAAAAACGACTTCGTGATTCTCGATGAGGCGCACAACATTGGACCGGTGGCGTCGAGGCATATGGGCTTGAGCGTTTCGAGTGGCCAGGTGCAGTTCAACCTGCAGCGGCTTTGGAATCCAAAAACAGGGAAAGGATTGCTCGGCCTGCTGCGCGAAGGCAAGGCGACCCGGAACGTGGAGGACGCCTCGGCGGCGATGGAGCAATTCTTCGGCGAACTCGAGGTGGCCTGTGACGAGCTCAACGAAGAGCAGGCCAAAACGAGGAAATTCGGCGGGAACAAAGTCCGCGCTTGGAAGGAACTGCGCGTGCGCAACGCCGGCCTGATCGACGACACGCTGACACTGCCGCTGCAGCGTGTGCGCGAGGCGCTGGTGCAGGTGCGCGACGACACCGACGATGCCGACACCGGGCAGGAGTTGGCGGAGTTCAACCGGCGCGTCGGCGAGCTTCGCGAGGGGGTGAAGCTGTTCCTCTCGCAGGAGTCGGACGACCATGTTTACTGGGTGGAGAAGTCCGGCAAGGCCGGGACGATCCTGTCGTTGAACGCCGCGCCGGTGGACGTCGCGGTGCATTTGCGTCGGCGTTTGTTCCGCTGCAACTCGCCGGTGGTGCTCACCAGCGCCACGCTCGCCTTGAGCGATTCCACCTCGGCCAAGGCCAAGGGCGGGCTCGACTATTTCGCCACCCAAGTCGGTGCGGAAAAAGTGAACGCGTTGCAGGTCGGTTCGCCATTCGACTACGAGCGGCAGATGAAACTGTTCATCGCCGGCAAGATGCCCGACCCGCGCGAGCCGGAGTACCGCGACGCCTTGGCCAAGCAGCTACGACACTTTATCGAGTTGAGCGAAGGCCGCGCCTTTGTGCTGTTCACCAACTTCAAACTGATGCGCGAGGTGGCGGAGGAACTCGAGGGCTTCTTCGCCGGTCACGGCTGGGACTGTTTGGTGCAGGGCGCCGGTGTGCCGCGCTCGACGATGCTCGAGCGGTTCAAGCGCGACGAGCACTCGGTGTTGTTCGGCACGGACAGCTTTTGGCAGGGCGTCGATGTGCCGGG
>DQOE01000193.1 GCA_015658765.1 Verrucomicrobiota bacterium
GCCACCGGCGCGGTTGCGTTTCCGATGGTGGTGCCGCGCCGTGTGTTCGGCGCAAACGAACGGCTCAACATTGCGGCGATCGGTTCCGGCGGCAAAGGGCAGGTCGACATCGACGGTTGCGAAAGCCAGAACATCGTGGCGCTTTGTGACGTGGATCCCGGCAAGGCGGCGCACATGTTCAACCGCCATGCGAAGGCAGCCAAGTACGCCGACTTTCGTCAGATGCTGGAGAAGGAAGGCAAAAACATCGACGCGGTGACGGTCTCCACTCCCGATCACACCCACGCCACGGCGGCGGCGATGGCCATGCGACTTGGCAAACATGTCTATTGCCAAAAGCCGCTGACGCACTCCGTCCTCGAGGCGCGCGTGCTGACCGATCTCGCCCGCAAACACAAGGTGGCCACGCAGATGGGCAACCAAGGGCACTCGAATCCCGACTCACGGCGTTATGTGGAGTTGATCCAAGCCGGCGTATTGGGCGATGTGAAGGAGGTTCATATCTGGACCGACCGGCCGATTTGGCCGCAGGGCATCGGACGGCCAAGCGGCTCGCCGCCGGTGCCGAAAAACGTCAACTGGGATCTGTGGCTTGGCCCGGCGCCCGAGCGCCCGTATCACCCGGCGTATCATCCGTTCAAGTGGCGCGGCTTTTGGGACTTCGGCACCGGGGCAGTCGGTGACATGGGTTGCCACAACTCCGACCTGGCCTATTGGGCGCTCAACCTGCGCGACCCCGAGACGCTCGAGGCCGTGTCGTCCGGCATCAACGACGAAACCGCGCCCAAGTGGTCGATCATCACGTATCACTTCCCTAAACTCGGAAAGCGCAAAGCGGTAAAGGTCACTTGGTACGACGGCGGCAAGAAACCGGATCCGACCCTGGCCAGGCAGAAGGAACTGCCAGGCAACGGCTCGATTCTCATCGGCAGCAAGGACACGCTGTACATCCCGATGTACTGGGGCAAGGGCACGTTCCTCTCCGGCGCAACGGTGGCGGACCACAAAGACGTGCCGGAGACGATCGAAAAACCGGCCGACTTCAACCGGCACCATTACCTCGAGTGGATCGACGCCTGCAAGGGCGGCAAGCCGGCCTGGTCCAGTTTCGACTACGCCGGGCCGATGACCGAGGCGATGCTACTTGGCCTGGTGGCGCTGCGCTCCGGCAAAAAAATCGAGTGGGACGCAAAAAAAATGCGCGTCAAGAATGTGCCCGAGGCCAACCGCTTCATCCACAGCGAATACCGCAAGGGCTGGGTGCTGTAAGCGATGAAGCCACGAAGCCTGGCTCTTGCACTTGGGACCGCCCTTTGGGGAGTGGCCTTGGCGGGCTTGGCCGGCCCCCCTGCCGGTGACAAGCCCAATGTGCTGTTTCTCATGGCAGACGACCTGCGGCCGGAGTTGGGTTGTTACGGCGCCGGGCACGTGATCAGCCCGAACATCGATCGCCTGGCCAAGCGCGGCCGGATGTTCGAGCATGCCTATTGCCAGCAGGCGTTGTGCAACCCGTCGCGCGCCTCGATGCTGACCGGACTGCGGCCCGACTCGCTGGGCATTTGGAACCTGCCGACACACCTCCGCCAGCGCCGCCCGGGCATCGTCACGCTGCCGCAACATTTCAGGAACAACGGCTACTTCACGGAGTGTGTTGGCAAGATTTTCCACAACTGGCGGCAGGACATTCATGGCGACCCGCAGTCGTGGAGTGTGCCGCAATTCATGCACTACGCGCGTCACGACGATGACAAACCGAGGGTCGAAGGGAAGCCGCCGGGGAACGAAATCAAACTGCCGCGCAGCACCATCCGCGATGTGCCGGACGAGGCCTATTTCGACGGCCGGATTGCGACCCGGGCCATCGAGTCGCTTCGGGGGTTGAAAAAAAACAGGAAGCCGTTTTTTTTGGCCGTCGGTTTTTGGAAACCGCATCTGCCGTTCAACGCCCCAAAGCGCTACTGGAACCTGTACGACCCGGCCAAGGTGAAGCTGCCGGAATCATTGGCCAAGCCGGCAAACGGTCCTGACATCGCCCTGCACGACAGCCGTGAGTTGTTGCGCGCTTTCGGCGGGCGCAAACCATCGACGAGGGATATTCGCGAACTGCGCCGGGGCTACTATGCCGCCACGACCTACATGGACGCGCAAGTCGGCCGCGTCCTTGACGAACTGGATCGGCTTGGTTTGCGGGACAGCACCATCGTCGTGTTTACCGCCGACCACGGCTTTCATCTGGGCGAGCACAGCCTGTGGTGCAAAACCTCCAACTACGAGTGGGACGCCGCCGTTCCCTTGATCATCGCCCCGCCGCGCCTGGGCAAGCGTGGCGCAGCGTCGCCCTCGCCGGTGGAACTGCTCGACCTGTACCCGACCCTGGCCGAATTGTGCGGCTTGGCCAAGCCAACCCACTTGGAAGGTGCCAGCCTCGTGCCCGCCCTGAAGGATCCCCTAGCCGAGGTCAAGCCGTTTGCCATCACGCAGCACCCGCGTCCGGCTTATTACACCGGGAAGGAACCGGAGGTAATGGGATACTCGCTGCGAACCCGGCATCACCGATACACCGAGTGGCGCAACTGGCGAACCGGCGAGGTCGTGGCACGCGAGCTGTACGACCACCAAAACGACCCCGGGGAAAATAAAAACGTCGCCGCAGAGTCGGCAAGGCGGGTTCAGGTTCTCTCCCGCAAACTTGCGAAGGTGCATCCGGTCAAGCGCCACCCGGCAGACGACTGAGCACCCGGCTTCCGGTCTTCGCTTGGCCAAGGGCCGAAACTCCCCTAGTTTGTGGCCGTGGCCCTGCCGCCGGATTATCACATGCACACTCCCCTCTGCCATCATGCGGAGGGGGAGCCGACCGAATACGCCGCCCAAGCGGCACGCATTGGCCTGACCGAGATTGGGTTCACCGAGCACGCGCCGATGCCGGGCGACGATTTTGACAATTGGCGAATGCTTGAGCGCGACTTAAATCTGTACATCGAAAAAATCGACCATGCCGCCGCTGAAAACCCCACAGTAACAGTCCGGAAGAGTCTGGAAATTGACTTTGTGCCCGGCTACGAAGATTGGATCCACGACTTGGCCAAGCGCCATAAATGGGATTATATGATTGGTTCAGTGCATTATCTTGGAGGAAAGTGGAGTTTCGATCATCCTGATAAGCGTGAGTCTTGGAAAGGACGAGACGTCAATGCCGCTTGGGCGGAGTATTACGAGTTGCTCCGGCAATCGGCTGCGCTGGGGGTGTTCGACATCATTGGTCACTGCGATTTGATCAAGGTTTTCGGCGATCAGCCAAGCGGCGATTGCTCCGCGATGTGGCGGCCCTTCCTCGACGAAGTGAAGCGGCAGGACATCGCAATCGAGATCAACACGAACGGCGTAAACAAGCCGTGTGGCGAAATGTACCCTTCACCCGCGCTGTTGGAGATGGCGGCCGGGATCGGCGTGGGGCTGACGTTCGGCTCGGACGCCCACAAGCCGGGCCGTGTCGGGGAGCAGCTCGACCAAGCGGTCGCCCTGGCCAAGCGCTCCGGCTTCACGCATTACCGCCGATTTGCCGGCGGCAAATACGAGTCGGTCCCGTTTTGAATTTTTGGGGTGCGAAGGCAGAGCGCAGCGGCGACGGCGCTTTTGGATGGGAATGTGCCGCCCCTCGGAACTTCCGGCTTGGCCAAGCACGTCATTAAACCTGGAACTGAAAAAACGGTGTCGCGCTTCGCTTGCCACTGCACTCCAAAGAGGGGCAATCATTTTTTGAATTGAAATCAGCATCGGACTGCCCCCAAATGTCGGCCATGAGTAGTGTCTTTGAAGGGCCGGTTTTTGTGGTGCGGGATAATATCGACACCGATCAGATTATCCCGGCCCAATACCTGAGCCTTGTCCCGACGATCCCGGAGGAATACGAGAAACTCGGCAACTACGCGATGATCGGCCTGCCGGACTCGCTTTACCCCACGCGCTACGTGGCGGAGGGGGAACCGAAATCAGCTTACCCGATCATCGTCGCCGGACGGAATTACGGCTGCGGCAGTTCCCGCGAGCATGCGCCGATCGCGCTTGGCTCCGCCGGGTGCAAACTGGTTTTGGCCGAGAGCTTTGCGCGTATTTTTTTCCGCAACTGCGTGGCCACCGGCGAGTTGTATCCGTGCGACATAACGGACCGGCTTTGCGATGTGCTTAACACCGGCGACGAGGTGAAGGTCGATCTGGATGCGAGAACCGTCACAGTCACTGCCAGCGGCGCGGAACATTCGATCAAGCCGCTTGGCGAGGTTCGCCCGGTGATCGATGCCGGTGGATTGTTCAATTTCGCCCGCGAAAGCGGCATGATCGCCAAGTGATCGTTGCGCTTGGCCAAGCGGGCCACTGATGACTGACAATAACAAAACGCGCATCGTCGTCGGCTTGAGCGGCGGGGTGGACTCCTCCGCGGCCGCCTCGTTGCTGGTCGAGCAGGGGTACGACGTCGTCGGCATTACGCTGAAGGTCTGGCCGCAGGATTGCGTGTCCCGCGCCGAGGACAAGTGCTGTGGCCCGCAGGCGGTGATGGATGCCCGCTCGGTCGCCGACAAACTCGACATCCCGTATTATCTCGTCGATGAATCGAAGGAGTTTCAGCGGGACGTGATCGATTATTTCGCGGCGGAGTACAAGGCGGGGCGGACGCCGAACCCGTGCGTGATGTGCAACGAGAAGCTGAAGTTCGGCAACCTGATCGACCGCGCCCGGAAGCTTGGCGCGGAGTACGTGGCGACCGGGCATTACGCTCGGCTCGAGCAGCGCGACGGCCGCACAGTGTTGCTTCGTGGCAGGGATGCGCGGAAGGACCAGACGTACTTTCTGTTCTCGCTTGCCCAGGAGCAGTTGGCGCACATGATGTTTCCGCTTGGTGAACTGCAGAAAAGCGAGACGCGCGAGGTTGCCCGGTGCGTGAATCTCAAGACGGCGGAGAAGCAGGAGAGCCAGGAGATTTGTTTTGTACCGGACAAGGATTACAAGAAATTCCTTACGACGGCGGGGTTGGTGGAGGAACACCGGGGGGAGATTGTTGACACACGCGGCCAAGTGCTGGGGCATCACGACGGGATCGAGTTTTACACGATCGGCCAGCGGAAGGGCCTGGGGATCTCGTCGCCGTCGCCGATGTACGTGATCGAACTGGACCCGGAAAACAACCGGGTGGTGGTCGGCGGGGAGGAGTTGCTGCTGCGGGACGAGTTTCGGATTGACCGATGTAACTGGATCGCGTTCGATCATCTGGCCAAGCCGATCGAGGCTTCGGCGGCGATCCGGTACAATCATCCCGGCACCGAGGCGACGGTGATTCCGGGCGAAAATGGCCAGGCAACGGTAAAGCTGCGGGAGCCGCAGCGGGCGGTGACGCCGGGTCAGGCGTGCGTGTTTTATCAGGACGACCTCGTGGTGGGCGGCGGGTGGATCATGCGGAATTGACCGTTTTTTCGGGCTTAACCAAGCGGAATGCCGCCGGATTGGGGCGCTCACAAAAGGATTGCCCGGCAGGGGTGTTTGTGGCTTCATTTCCCGCCCTGACGCACGGGTGATGCGCCTCGACGGTCAACACCACAGCCCCGACCGGGGTTGCGCCAGTCCAGCACCTGCGAAAATGAGCTTGGTTCGAGTCCATGTACACTACTCGGGACGGGTGCAGGGGGTGGGTTTCCGATACACAGTGAAGTCCCTGGTTCCCGGGTACGACGTGCTCGGCACCATCCAGAATTTGCCTGATGGCCAGGTGGAACTGGTGGCCGAGGGCGAACGCGCCGAGTTGGAGGAATTCCTGCAGGCAGTTCGGGACTCGGGACTGCGGCGTAACATTCAGGACGAGGACATCGTCTGGGAGGAGGCGCAGGATAAATTTAGAGGGTTTGAGATTGCCGGGTGACACCCGGTTGTTTGAATGAAGTATGCTTTAATAGCGGACATCCACGCCAACCTTGAGGCACTCGAGGTGGTGCTGGAGGATGCAAAGAAAAACAACTGCACACGTTACGTGTGCCTAGGCGACGTGGTTGGCTACAACCCGGATCCCAAGGAGTGCATGAAGATTGTGCGCGACATGGGGATGCCGTGCATCATGGGCAACCATGACGAGTATTGCGCCGGCGACACCGACTTGACCGGGTTCAACCCGCACGCCGGCCACGCCATCATGTGGACGCGCGACCAGTTGAGCGACGAGGAGCGCGACTGGCTCCAGCGGTTGAAGTACCTGCGAATGATCGCCAACTTCACCATCGTGCACGCCACGCTGGACGCGCCCAAGCGCTGGGGCTACGTGATGAAAAGACTCGATGCGGCGGCCAGTTTCACCTACCAGAACACGGGCGTTTGCTTTTTCGGCCACACCCATGTGCCGCTGGCTTTTGTGCGCGAGCAGAACTCCGTCACCGGAGGCAAGTACGACAAGCTGACGGTCGAGAAGGGCAAGAAATATTTCATCAACGTCGGCAGCGTTGGCCAGCCCCGGGACGGTGATCCGCGAGCCGGCTACGCGATCTACGATCTCGAGGCAGGGACGATTGAACTGCGCCGGCTGGAGTATGATTTCGAGAAAACCCAGGCCAAGATATTGGATGCTGGACTGCCCGAGCGCCTGGCCAACCGGCTGGCCTTGGGCAAATAATCCGTTGCCGCCCATCGGGGGCACTGAATTCGCGACCGGAATCGCGGTATGCACAAATTAAGGCAAATCTTCGCCTTTGTGGCGCCCTACGTGAAGCCGTACTGGGGCCGCATCGTTGCCGGCGTCTTCTTCGGGGTTCTCTTTGGGGTGTCGAATGGGCTGGCGCTGTGGACGACCAAGATCATGCTCGACCGCCTGGTGCCGGCGAACGACTCATCGGCCCCAGCGAGCGCTCCCGCCGAGCCGGATGGCAACTGGTTTGTCGAGAGCACCGCCTCCGTTCAATCCAACATCCTCGAGACCCTAGACCCGTGGCTGCCGCAGATGGGCGATCCGCTGACGCTCCTGCAGATCATCGGCGGGCTGATGGTCTTCCCGCTGCTGGTCGGCTTTCGTGGCACCTCAAAATATCTCGCAGCGTACTGCCTGGCCTGGGCCAGCGAACGGGTGATCAACGACCTGCGGGTCACGGTCTTCCGGAACCTGAGCCGCCTGTCGATTCCCTTCTTCAACCGCTCCACCACCGGCGACCTCATCACACGCATCAACGGCGACGCGCAGTTGCTGCAGACCTGCCTGGCCTCCGGGGTGAGCAACCTCGTGTCGGAGCCGGTGGCCATCGTCAGTATTTTCACCGGACTGTGCCTGATCGACTGGCAGTTGACCCTCGGCATGCTGGCGCTGTTTCCCGTCTGCATCATCCCCATCATTTACTTCGGCAAAAAGGCCCGCGAGGCAACCGGCAAACGAGTCGCCGCCAACATCGACCAGTCGAGCCTCGCGGTGGAGATGTTTTCCGGCATGCGCGTCATCAAGGCGTTCGGGCTGGAAAACGCCCGCGTTGACCGTTTCCGGGAGTTGTCCCAGCAACTGATTCGTCAGACGATGAAGACCGTGCGCTCGCGGGAGATCGTCGGACCGCTGGTCGAGACAGTGTCGATGATCGGCATCGGCGCGCTGATCCTGTACGTCGTCCACACGGCGCGCAGCATGCCGGACTTGGTCGTGTTTTTCACCGGCGTGATCATGTTTTACACGCCCATCCGAAAGCTGGCCCGGTTGCACGTGAGCATCGAGGAGGCCGGCATAGGCGCCGATCGCCTAATGAATATCCTCGACGAAAAGCCGGACATCCTCGAGCGCCCCGAGGCCAAGCCGGTAACCGGGCTCGAGCGCGACATCCAGTTCGACAACGTCTCATTCGCTTACGAGGATGAGCCGGTGTTGACCGGGCTCGACCTGACCATCCCCAAGGGAACCAAGCTGGGCATCGTCGGCGAGAGCGGTTCCGGCAAGAGCACCCTCATCAACCTGCTGTTTCGGTTTCATGATACCGACACGGGCGCCGTGAAGCTCGACGGGCGCGATCTTCGAGACTTGAGCATCAAGGGGTTTCGCGGGCAGATGGCACTCGTCAGCCAGGAGGTGGTGCTGTTCGACCTGACCGTGGCGGAGAACATTGCGCTTGGCCAAGCGGACTGCACCCGGGAGCAGGTCGAGGCGGCGGCACGACACGCGCACGCGCACGAGTTCATCACCGCACTGCCGGAGGGGTACGACACCCGCATCGGCGAGCGCGGTGTCACGTTATCCGGCGGCCAGCGACAGCGTCTGGCCATCGCGCGGGCCTTCGTCCGCAACGCGCCGATCCTCGTGCTCGACGAGGCCACCGCCGCGCTCGACTCCAAGGCTGAGGCTGAGGTGCAGACGGCCATCGACCAACTGAGCGAACACCGCACAGTCCTTTGTGTGGCGCATCGGCTGTCCACGCTGCGCTCGATGGACCGGGTCATCGTCCTGTCAAAGGGGGCGATCATCGAAGAGGGGAGTTACGATGAATTGATGGCAGCGGCGGGAGTGTTTTCGAGCTTGGCCAAGGCCCAGGGCATCACCGCCTGAGCCACACCTCCCGCTGGCCAAGCGCCCGCCATTCCCGGCGAAATTCACTTGCCAGCACAGATTTCGTGTTGTGCGGCAAGACCTTTCCAATTAACCCATCAACCGTTTTTACCCCCATATTGCCCTACGGCGCGTCGAGGCATACGAGTTGGTTTCGGTCGCGGACGTAGAGCCGGCCATCAGCCAGGGCCGGTTGGCTGCGCGCGCCGGAACCGACGACTTGGGCGCGGCTGATCTCCCGCCATCCGGCCGGGGTCGCCTGGCCAAGCACCAATTCACCGCTCTCCATCAATGCCAGCAGCCGGTCGCCGCTGAGCAGCATCATGCAGTCGCCGAAGTCATCCACGCTCCAGCGCACCTTGCCGGTTGCCAACTCCACGCAGCGCAGCGCCGGGACCGGAGGCACATCCGCCCGCCCGTGAGTGCCGTAAATGAACCCGCCCCGGTGCATCACGCTCGCATACTGGCTCGAGAGACTCGTGTCGTTCGACCAAGCCGCCTTGTAGCCGTCAGCCGCCGCATTCACGACGAGCGCGCCGGTGTTGTAGCTGGACGTCACAAAAATCAACTCGCCAACAACCAACGGCGCGGCGGCATTCACCGAGGCTTGAATTCGCGCGCGCCAACGGTTTTGAAAATCGATTTTGCCGTTGGCCGGATCGACCACGGCCAGGCCGGTGCGCGTGAAGAACACCGCGCGGCGTTTGCCTTGCAACTTGGCCATCACCGGCGACGAGTAACTGGCCTCGTCATCGAGTGTTTTCCAGAGCAGTTTGCCGGAGTTTTTATCGAGCGCGACGATTCCGGCCCCCGCCTCGCCGCCGATGTTGAGCAGCACCGCGTTCCCCTCGACGAGCGGCGAGCAGGCCATGCCGAAAAACCCGTCGGAAGCGCGGTACGATTTCTGCGTGTCCACTTTCCAGATTGTTTTGCCGGTCGCAAAGTCGGTGCAGACCACGATGCCCTGCCCGCCCATCGTGTAAACCCTGTCCCCGACAATCGCCGGCGTGGCGCGCGGCCCGGCGGCGCTCCCGTAGCCGGCGACGAAGCTCGAGGCATAGTTGTTTTCCCAAAGCGTTTTGCCGGTCTTGGCGTCGAGGCACTCGATTGTGTCGTATCGGTTGACCTCGTGAAACAGGATGGCCCGGCCCTTGGCCACGACGACCCCGCTCATCCCAGCACTGATGTTTCTTTTGCGCCACAACACCTTCGGCCCATCGCTTGGCCAGCCGCGCGTCAGTGCCTCGCCCGGATAAACCCCATCCCGGTTCGGCCCCAGATACTGCGGCCAATCCGCCGCCTGCAGGCCAAGCGCAACAAAACCCAGCACGGACAAGTGACAAAAAAAACGTTTCAGCAACAACATGGCGAAGCAGCAAACTAGAGAATATCGGCACTCAACGCGAGCCAAAGCCGATTTTCAGTCTTCAGCGGGGACGCAGATTTTTGGGATCGGCAGGATTTTCAGGATCAACTTTTAATCCCACCAATCTGCGTTCATCCGCGTCCCGTTTTTACCACTCACCGCTCACTGCTCACTTTTATACGGATTGTCGTTTTGCAGCGACTCGGCGACGGCGCTTGGCACCAAGCCGTCGATCGCTTGCCCAAGCCGGAGCCGCTCGCGGATGGCGGACGACGACACCTCGAACGGCCAGCCGCGCAGCACTTGGCCGCAAAACGGCTCGGGGAAATCGGCGACTGCCTGGCCGGGGCGCGGCACGACGACAAACTCCGCCCGCTTTGCCAAGTCGGCGGCCTCACGCCATTGCGGCAGCGTCGGCACGTGGTCGGCACCGATCAAATAATGCAGCTTGGCTTCAGGGTAGCGCCCGGCGTAGGCGCGGATCGTGTCGATCGAGTAGGACACGCCGTCGCGCTCGATTTCCTGCGGGTCAATCTCGCAGTCGTCACAGCCAGCAAAGGCCACGTGCAGCAACAGCAGCCGAGCGGCGGCGGGCGCGGGCTGTTGCTCCGGCTTGAACGGCGAGCGCGCTGCGGGGACGATGAACAGCCGGTCGAGCGACAGTTCCTCCAGCGCCGCACGGGCCACCAGCACGTGACCTTTATGCACAGGATCGAACGACCCACCGAAGATTCCGATGGTCTTGAGTCTTGAGTCTTGAGTCTTGAGACTTTTGTCGCTCATGCCGGCTGTCGGTCGAGGGCATTTTCCTCTATCACGCCTTTGACTCTCGGGAACAATTTCACCGCCTCAACGATCATCCAGATTTCCAGCGCGATGGTGGCAAGCCCGATGCCGCCGAGCAGGTAGTCCGGTTGCTCCGCCACGAGCCAGCCGGGCGCGACGAAGA
>DQOE01000277.1 GCA_015658765.1 Verrucomicrobiota bacterium
AAACGCCTCCCGCCGGACGGCTTGGGGCCGGAGCCGTCGAACTTGCTGCCATAGGAATCAAAGGCCAGCTTGGCCGGATACCCGTGGGTGATCTTGCCGACCGCCAGCGTCCGGTAACCATGATCGGCGAAGCAATGCGAAACCATCTGGCCGTGGAAGAAAGTCTTGTCCTGCTCCATGGCCTTGCCCGCGGGCTGTTGGTAGACACCCGTGACATGGGGATAGTAACCGGAAAGGAGGGACGCCCGGGACGGCCCGCAGATAGGCCCTTGGCAATGGGCGTTGACGAACAAGGTGCCCCGCTTGGCCAAGCGGTCGATGTTCGGGGTGCGGGCCTGCGGATGCCCATCGAGACAGCCGACCCAATCGTTGAGATCATCGATGACGATGAAGAGCACGTTCGGCTTGGCAGCCGGGTCCGCCCCTTGGCCAACCGGCTTGGCCAAAGGGAGGCCAACGACAAAAAACAGAAGCCAAGGAGTTAGTGGTTTTTTCATGATTCAATGCACACTTTCATACTATTGCTGCCATACAAGGTTGCTCAGAAATCTCGGAATGGCCCACGCGGTTCGGCGGCCTGCATTTGCTTTTTCCAGTTGGCGAACCGGGCCTGTACCCTCCTCAAAATCTCCGGGCGCTCCTTGGAGAGGTCGCGGCGTTCGCCAATGTCGTGGCGCAAATCGAAGAGGCCGTTGCCGCGCGAGCTCTCCACCCATTTCCAGTGGCCGACCCGGGCGGCCTTGTCGAGTTTGCGCTGCCAAAACATCTCGTTGCGCGCCGACGCCCGCTTGCCCTGCAACACGGAGAGCATGTCGAAGCCGTCGAGCGTCACGCCCTTGGGCGGCGCGGCGCCGGTGGCGGCACAGAGCGTCGGAAAGATTTCCAGCGAGGTCAGAAATTCATCGCTCGTTGCGCCGGCTGGGATTTTGCCGGGCCACTTGACAATACAGGGCACGCGAATGCCCCCCTCGAACATTTGGCCTTTCCGGCCGCGCAGGGGCGCGTTGTCCGCCGAACCGCCGCCGCCATTGTCGCTGAAAAAAATGACAATCGTGTTGTCGGCGATCCCGTATTCGTCCAGCAGATCGAGCAGCCTGCCGATGGCGGCATCCATCGCCGTTACGGAGCCGACGAACTCCAGTCGCCGCGCAGCACGATTAGGCACCGTGTGGGTTTTGCCATAACGCAAGCGCTGCTCGGTGCCCACCTGCTCCTGTAGCTTGGGGTACATTCCCTTGAACCGACCCGGCGCCTGCGCCCCGCCACGGATGGTGGGGTCAAGATTGGACGCACCGTGCGGGGCGTTGAACGGCACGTAGAGGAAAAATGGTTTCCGTCGATTGACCTCAAGAAACCGCACGGCCTCGCGCTCGAAAAGGTCGGTGCAGTAGGTGCCCTTGTCGGCGGTGGTGGGCGAGTTGTTGCGGTACATCGACGGCACGCTGTAACGCTCGTGGGTGTAGTAGTCGATGCCGGTGTTGACGAAGCCGTAAAAATCATCGAAGCCGCGAGCCAGCGGCAGAAAGCGTTTGTGCACACCGAGATCCCATTTGCCGAAAATACCGCTCACGTAGCCGGCGCTTTTCAGTACGCGCGGCAGCAGCACCTCGCGCGTGTCCATGCCACCGATGCGCTCGAAGGTGGCCTCGTATTCGCCCGGCTTGTATTGGTAACCGTAATCGGGCGCCTCGTTGCGGATCATGTCGTAAATGCCGTTGCGCTGTGGGTAGCGGCCGGTGAGCAGCGCGCCGCGAGACGGCGTGCACGCGGGCCAGGCGACGTAAAAACTGGTGAGCCTGATGCCACCCGCAGCGAGTCGGTCGAGGTGCGGCGTCCGCACTTCGCCGGAGCCAAAGCAGCCGAGGTCGCGATAGCCCTGGTCGTCAGAGACAATGAGCAGAACATTCGGCTTGGCCAAGGGGTGGGCGGCGGCAGTCAGGCACAGCGCGAGCATGATGGTAAACTTGCGACAAGTCATTTGCTTGGTCGGCAGACGGTGCGCCCGGCCAAGCCGGCTTTCAAGTTTTCAGTTGCACGATTGCTCCGGCGTTTCTGCTGGCCAAGCGGGGGGTCTTCGGAAAGACTGCCGCCCCTCGGAGGCAGCCAGTCAGCGGCTTGAATATTGTCCAGATAACACCCGGCGCCGGGGGCATGTATTGCGGAAACTGTTTCCGCGACAACGCCCTCGTGGCGCAGCTCAGGCGGATGGGCCACCATGCGCTGATGGTTCCGCTGTACCTCCCGCTCACGCTGGATGAGGCGGACCAAAGCGAAGGTACGCCACTCTTCTTCAGCGGGTTGAACGTGTATCTCGCGCAGAAGTTCAACTGCTTCAAAAAAGCGCCGAATTGGCTCCGGCGCATGCTCACCGCCGAGTGGCTGCTCAACTGGCTCGGCAACTTCGCCGGCAAAACCCGCGGCGCGGACGTCGGCGACCTGACGCTCTCGATGATGCGCGGCGAGTCGGGCCACCAGGCGCGCGAACTCGAGCAGCTCATCGCCTGGCTCAAGGAGCACGAGCAGCCGGATGTCGTCTGCCTCTCGAACGCTTTGATCGCCGGCTTGGCCAAGCGGCTCCGCGCGGAACTCGGCGTGCCGGTGGTCTGCCTGCTCGAGGGCGAGGACGCGTTTCTTGACTCGCTGCCCAGCCCGCAGCGCGAGGACACTTGGGCCGAGCTTCGCGAGCGCATTGCTGACATCGACCTGTTCATCGCGCCGACCCGCTATTACGCCGACACCATGGCCCAGCGCGCCGGAATCCCCGCCGACAAGCTCGAGCACATCCACAACGGCATCAACCTCGACGGCTTCGAGCCAAGCGCCCTGCCGGACGACCCGCCGGTGCTCGGCTACTTCGCCCGCATGTGCCCGGAGAAGGG
>DQOE01000238.1 GCA_015658765.1 Verrucomicrobiota bacterium
CGCACGGCAATCGAGCAGTTCGGCGGCCAACTTTCGTGCCTGATGATCCCGATGCCGCTCGACGCCAACTGCAACGCACAGATCAAGCGCACAGGCCGCGACCATGTTGATGCCTGCAAATACGCTAAAATCTGCCTTGCGGTGCAGCAGAGCGCCCCGGGCAAGTATGACGCATTTGACCGCTGGCTGTTCTCGGATCACAAAACCACCAAGCCGCTTGCAAGGGTAAGAGAGCACGCGGCCAACCTTGTCGGAGCGGCAGCGCTCAACAAGGCCGTCGCCAGCGCAACCGTTCAGCAGCAGCTTCAGCAGAACATTCGCGTTTACGAGTTGAACACGAAGAACGGCGGCAACTCGTCAATGCCGCAAACGATCATCAAGGATGGCGTGATGTTTGGGCCAGCCCCATCGGGCGCCGAACTCCAATCCCTCCTCAAGAAGGCGCTGGGCTTGAAATAAGCCTTGCCGATTGCGCGCTTGGCCAAGCGGCGCTAGCCTCCCGCGTGCGCTGGATTGCCCGCGACGTCACGTTTGAGTTTCCCCGCCCGATGGTGGTGATGGGGATCGTCAACACCACTCCCGACTCCTTCGCCGACGGCGGCCGGTTTCCCGACACCGACTCGGCGGCCGATCACGCATTGCGCTTGGCCGACGAAGGTGCGGAAATCATCGACATCGGCGGCGAATCGACCCGCCCCGGCTCGGATCCGGTTTCCGCGGAGGAGGAACTGCGCCGTGTCGTCCCGGTGATCGAGCGCCTGGTCAAGCGCGGCGACGTCGTCCTCTCGATCGACACGCAAAAGCCAGCCGTGGCCAGGGCCGCACTCGACGCCGGCGCATCGATCGTCAACGACGTCGCGGCCAACCGCGAGTCGCCGGAGATGTGGCAGGTCGTCGCCGAGGCCCGGGCCGGTTACGTCTGCATGCACATGCAGGGCACACCGCAAACCATGCAAGCCAAGCCGTGTTACGACGACGTGCTGCGGGAGGTCGGCAGCTTTTTCGCCGAGCGGCTGGCCCGACTGGCTGAGCACGGGGTGAGCGGCGGGCAGGTGGCACTCGACCCCGGCATCGGCTTCGGGAAGGAGCTGGAGCACAATATGAAGTTGCTGAGCGGGCTGAATCAGTTTACCGTTGCGGAGCGTCCGCTCTTGGTCGGGGTTTCCCGGAAATCGTTCATTGGGAAGCTACTCGACACGCCACTCGAGGAGCGTCTGCCAGCCTCGCTTGCCTGCGCGGTTTGGTCGGTGATTGAGGGGGCGCACGTCGTGCGGGTTCACGATGTCGCCGAGACTGTGCAGGCCGTCCGGATGGCGGAGGCATTGAAGGAAAAAGTGTAACTGATGGAGATACTGGAAAACATCTGGGAAGGCGTCACAGATTATTGGCGTCTCGTGGCTGAGGTTTCCATTTTGTCTGTCGCCATTTATTACACGCTCAAGTTTTTCCGAGGCACACGTGGCTGGCCGATGGTGGTGGCCCTCCTCGGCCTGATCGGGGCCACGCTGCTTTGTGCCGCGCTCAAGCTGACCGTCCTCTCGGCACTGCTGACCTCCCTCTTCGCCTTCTCCGCCGTGGCGGTGCTGGTGATCTTCCAGCCGGAACTGCGCCGCCTGCTCGCCGGGTTGGGCAACCTGACTTTCTTCGGCTCACTGCGTGAACAGCGTGAAAACATCGAGGTCATCATCCAGGCGGTTGACCGGCTCAGCGAGGCTCGCATCGGGGCGCTGATCGCCATCGAGCAAGCCACTCATTTGCAGGATGTTGTTGAGTCAGGAATCATCGTGGACTGCGAAGCCTCACCGGAGATGCTCGAGACTATTTTTTTTCCGAACAACGCGATCCACGACGGCGGGGTGATCATCAACGAGGATCGCATCCTGAGCGCGGCCTGCATCTTCCCGCTGACGCGCCGGCAGGACATCAGCAAAACCATCGGCACCCGCCACCGCGCCGCCATCGGCATGAGCGAGGAATCCGACTCGCTGGTCATCGTCGTGTCGGAGGAGACCGGCTCCATCTCGACTGCGTACAAGGGGCAACTGGTTCGCGGCATCTCACAAACCAAGCTGCGCGCGACACTCACGTCGGTGTTCGTGACACCCATCCGCAGCCGTAGCCCGAAGGACTGGCTCCGCCCACTGAAAACCAAGCCGGGAAGCACCCCGTTACAACCCAAGGCAACCCACCACTGACATGGGCTGGCAGGACATTTTCACTCGCAACATCGGCTGGAAAATCACTTCCCTGCTGCTGGCTGTTTTGACTTGGATCACCATCAACACCTTCCAGACAGGCAGTAATCCAGGTCGGTTTCAGGGTCAGGCGCTCACAGAGCAGCGAGTCGATAACACCGCCATTATTCCGCTGGCTGCAGCACCCGCGTCAACCAATCGCATCAACATCATTCAAGCCTACGATATCCGGGTGCTCAAGTTGCCGGATGACCCCACGCAATACATTCTCCAACCGGCGCAGGTGACTCTCACGCTGGGTTCGGACGCCGACCCGGCCCCCGACCTCACCAGCCCAACCGCAGTCAAAGTGTTGCTCGACCCCACTGACATCCCCCCCGGAGTCAACGTGACCAACAAGCAAGTCAGGGTGCTCGTGCCCGAGGGCACCATCATCAAGGGGATCAGCCCTGAGCGAGTGAAAGTCACCCGGATCAAACCGCCACCCTCTCCACTAGTGGAAATGGAGCCAGTCAAAAAGGATTCCAGCGAGAGCGGCGACGCTGACAGCGGGGAGTGAGCCTTACGGCTCGACCAGAGCGTCACGCAGCAATTCGCCGGGGAGCCGCCCCACCCACTGATCCGGCATCCGATCGTCGATCGAGCCTTTTTCAAATCCCGCTTGGCCAACGTGGCCGTCACAAAACACCGCCGCCGCCTTTTGTCCGTGACGAAAGTGCGCTGTGCACTCGCGGTCGTTTACGTAGTAAAACTCCTCCAGCATCGGGTTCTCTCTCGATGCCGGCGACTGGAATGTATTCACCTGCGCGGCATCGGCGAGGAACACCGTGCCGCCCGGCCTGGCCAGGCGATCGATCCGCACCCCCGGCCCGGCGAGTCCCCCGGCCAAGTGCAGATTGTAGCCATAGCCAAACGCCGCGCCGGTGGCCTTCAACTTAAAACGCGCATCGACGTAGGCCAAACTTGGGCAGGTCTCGACCCCGCCGCCGCCGAGGTACGGATGCAGCGCGCCCTTGGCCAAGTCGAACCGCCGCGTGCCCTCGCCGCCGCGCTCAAGCCACCCAAACCAAAACAGGTCGCCGCCGTCCACCGATTCGCCGCGATAGGCGAAGGCGCGGTGCTCGTTGTCGCTCCAGTACATTTGCCCGGCGAGGCTAAGCTGCCGAAGGTTCCCCGTGCAAACCGTGTCGTGCGCCCTGCGCTTGGCCGCCGACAAAACCGGCATCAACAAACTGGCCAAAATGGCAATGATGGCGATCACGACCAGCAACTCCACCAACGAAAACCCCGCCGCAAAAGGCAGGGACGGCTGTCCCAGGCGCCCCCAAAGCGGCGCGCAGCGCCGCACTCCAAGACGCTGCCGCGAATTATTAACACGCCAATCAAAAAGCGGACGATTTGAGTGGTTCTTCCGTCCTTTCACGCTCATCCGGCCTCCGGCCACCTCCTCCCTGAGGGAGAAGGAATCAGGAAGGACGCGCTTGCCCAAGCGGGGCGGGTGTGCCGCGGGAGCGTCTTGGAGTGCGGCAGTCCCTGCCGCTTTCCGGAGCGCTTCAAAGCGTTGCAGAGAACCGCACCCCAAGACGCTGGCGCGACCGGCGCCGTTCCCTCTCCCAGCGGGAGAGGGTTGGGGTGAGGGAGAGCGGCCAACATCTGTTTGAACACGCGGCATTCTATACAATCGCCAAAATTAACAGACACCCGCTTTGACGTCGGAAACTCATCTGCTAAGGCGGTAAAACCCGCCGACGTCCGGCGGCTCCTCATCGGTCAACTGCAATTGAAAACCGTCTGCCCGCACCCCGTTCCCGACTGCGTGCCACTCGTGAAAATCAGCGGAGCGTTCGAGCAGATACCCCGCAGCGGCGAATCCAAACGTGCGCGCTCTCCATTGCCCGTCAACCAGGCGAGCACCGACGATTCGCGGCTGCGACCGGGCAACAGCGATTGCCAAATTATCCACGCTTCCCTTGGCCAACAGGCTCGACTTGCTGCCTTTCGCCGTGTAGCTGCTGATCGAAAACGCATCAACGGCGAAGCCCGAAAAGTCATCCTGTAATTTCACGGATTGAATTTTCTTCCACACCTTTCCGTTCTCTAGCATGAACGTTTTCAGCGCTCGCTCATCGGGGTCGTACTCCATCCGCACGGAGTATTGTTTTCCGGCACTCAACGCAGCGGGGAACATGAACCCGGCGGCGAACTGGCTCTTCGCGGAGGCGATCGCTGGCGAGATCGTCGCTCCAAAACCTGTGTCAGGAAAGTAATCCCACTCGACGAGGTTCGGCGAATCGCTGCCGGTGCCACGACTGAACCCATCGGC
>DQOE01000115.1 GCA_015658765.1 Verrucomicrobiota bacterium
CGCAGCCAGCCAAGGCCACTGCCGCGGCGGTGATCAGGAGTCGTTGGAGTTGCGAGGCGGACATGTTTCGACGAAGGCTAATCCAAGGGCTTGATGGGGTAAAACTCGGATGGCGTGTGTTCACGGGTCATTATTTTTTTCAGCCGTGCCACGACCTTGGGATTGTTGGCGGCGACGTTGTTTGATTCGCTGATGTCGGCCTCCAGGTCGTACAGCTCGATCCTGAGCGGGGTTTTGTTGTTTTTACGGAGGATGTTTTGGCGGACGGCCTTCCAGCGTCCGGCCCACACGGCCTGCTGCCCGCCGTAGCCGGAGAATTCGCGGTAGAGAAACTTGCGCGGCCGCTGCTTTTTGCCGAGCAGCGTATTTGCGATGCTGATGCCGTCGATGTCGGCGGGGGCGCTGGATTTTTCGCCGATCAAGTCGAGCAGCGTCGGCATCCAGTCCTCGAAGCCGGTCACAAAGCCGGAGGTGCTGCCTGCCTTGATTTTGCCGGGCCAACGGACGATGAGCGGCACGCGCACGCCGCCCTCGTACAGCGACCCCTTGAGGCCGCGCAACGGCTTGACGCTCTCGAAGAAGTCGTAGTCCACCTCGGCCTTCAAGTGCGTGGTGCCGTTGTCGGACGTGAACACAACGATCGTGTTTTCGGCGAGGCCAAGCTCGTTGACGAGGTCGAGCACTCGGCCGATGTAGCGATCCATCCGCGTGATCATCGCGGCGTAGGCGGCGCGCGGGGTGAAGTGCGGCGTGTAGCCGTAGCCGTTGGCCCGAGTGAACGGCGGGTCGTCCCACTTCTGCGCGAGGTACGGCGCGAGTTCCTCGTCAGGCACGTGCAGCGCGACGTGCGGGATGACGGTCGGGTAGTAGAGGAAAAACGGCTTGTCGTGGTTTTTGCGGAGGAACGCCAGCGCCTGTTCGTTGATGCGGTCCGGCGCGTAGTCCTGTCCCTTGAAAATGTCGTAGCTGCGCGGGTCGGCCGGGTCGGCGTCCCTGGGCAGCGACGCGTGGCCCGGCACCGGCGGGTTGTTGTTCAGCGGAACGCGCTTGAGGTTGCTCCAGAGATAATTCGGATAATAGCTGTGCGCGTGGCGCTGGCAGTTGTAGCCGAAAAACCGGTCGAAGCCCTGGTTGATCGGATCGCCCTCCGAGCCGGGAAAGCCGAGTCCCCATTTGCCGAACGCGCCGGTGCCGTAGCCGTGGCTGCGCAGCAACTCGGCGATGGTCTGCTCCGCCTTGGGGATGGGCCGCTGGCCTTCCGGCTTCACTTCGCCGTTGTTGCGGACGAAGGCGTGCCCGGGATGTTTGCCGGTGATGAACACGCAGCGCGACGGCGCGCAGACGGCGTTGCCACAGTAGTTGCGCGTGAAGCGCATGCCTTGCGCGGCCAGGCGGTCGAGGTTGGGGGTCTTGATTTTTTTCTGCCCGTAGCTGCCCAGCTCCGAGTAGCCCAAGTCGTCGGCAAGGATGAAGATGATGTTCGGCTTGGCCGCCTCGGCTTGGGCGGCCTTGGCGAAGCTCAACGAGACGACGGCGACCAGGGCCAGCCTGGCCAAGCGAATGAGTCCGGCGCACGATAATTGCATAGAGCCGCGCAGCCTCACACAGCGGCGGGTGGCGGACAAGAAAATCGCAACGTTGCACCGGAAACAAAAAAGCCGGCCAAGCCTGAGCTTGACCGGCCAAATTTCGTTCCGAAGCGCCAAGGTTGGGGGAACCTTCAAGCTCTTCGGTGAATGTTCAAATAGATGCGATGTCAGCAGTAGGGGACATTCACGACAGCACTCGCATCAGACACCGTGCGAACTGGGGCGATAAGACCTCCAGCCGCATAATCCGTCAAGCACTTTTAGCGTGATTTTAACACTTTTTTTGCCGTAGCCACGCGCTCGATGAGGTCAAAAATCGCCGATAGGGTTGTTTTACCGCGATGGATGACTGGTATTGGGTATGCTTTATTCCCTACACTTATTCGTCTACTCCATTGACGCGGGAGACTTTTGGCCTATCATTCCCGCACTAAATTGAATCGATTATGAAAAAAACACTCATCGCAGCAGCGCTGCTCGTCTCGGCTGTCGCGCTTGGCCAAGCGGCCGATTGGCCCAACTGGCGCGGCCCGGATTACAGCGGCATCTCCCAGGAAACGGACTGGTTCGAGAAATGGGGCTCGAGCGGTCCCAAGCGATTGTGGGACGCCAAGGTGGGCACCGGCTTCGCCGCCGTCTCGGTGGCCGACGGGCGGGTGTTCACGATGGGCAACAAGTCCAACCGCGACACCGTTTACGCCTTGGAGGATGCAACGGGTGACATCCTGTGGCGCCATTCCTATTCTGAGGCGTTAAACCCCAGACAATACGATGGCGGGCCCAATACGACTCCCACCGTCGATAGCGAATACGTTTACACCCTCAGCAAAACCGGAAAGGCGTTTTGTCTTGAAGCAGCCACCGGTGATGAGGTGTGGAACAAGGATTTGAAAAAACTCTACCGTGTTTCGACACCTACCTGGGGTTTTGCCTCATCGCCGCTGATCCATGGAGACAAGGTTGTTTACAATGTCGGTTCGCGCGGGATCGCGCTCAACAAGAAAACCGGCAGCCTCAAGTGGAAAACCGGCAGCGGCACATCAGGCTACGCGACTCCCGTTCCCTACGATCATCGTGGCACCGAGGCATTCATCATGTTTGGC
>DQOE01000240.1 GCA_015658765.1 Verrucomicrobiota bacterium
AATGGTAGTGGTGAAACGCCGCTGGATTATGCCAAAGGTGAAACAGCCAACCTCCTCCGCAAACACGGCGGCAAGACGGGTGAAGAATTGAAAGCTGAAGGGAAATGAAACATCTCCTACTCACAACAATCGCAGCCGTGCTTCTGGTGGGGTGTTGATTGCCTACTTCGTGTCCCAGGGAAACAACCATCATCCGGTCTGCCGGAAGCCCAAGTCGAACAAGAAACTGGATATTGAAATCACCAGCGCGATTTATGGGATAGCAGGAAACCCCAAGAAGCAAATGGACGTCAGCAAGACCAAAACGATCGCGGAGAACGGCCTCGTTTCTTTCTACGAATAGTCGTTCCCAAGATTGACCGATTACTCCGGCAGCGCAAAGGCCACCAAGCTGCCGCCTCGGGGGCGGCCGGACTTTCCGCCGCCCGCGGAAATCACCACGTATTGCCGGCCGTTCACCATGTAAGTGCTGGGGGTGGCATTGCCGCTGAACGGCAACTTGGCCTTAAACAGCACTTTGCCGGTTTCCTTGTCGAAGACTCGAAAGGTCTCGTCGGCAGTGGCCCCGATGAAGATCAGTCCGCCCGCGGTCACCAAGGGTCCGCCATAATTTTCGGTTCCCGTCGGCGGGATGCCCCGGGCAGTTAGTTCGGGATATTCGCCGAGGATCACCTTCCACTTGATCTCGCCGCTGTTGAGATCGACCGCATTCAAGGTGCCCCAAGGCGGCTTGATCGCAGGATATCCCTCGTCGTCCAGCCAACGGCGAAATCCCCCGAAGGCATAGGCCGGTGGCTGTTTGTCGACCACCTGCGGGGCAGGGGCTCCGGGTTCCGGTCGGGAGGCGCTGGGCGGCTTGTAGTTCAAGACGTAGTCGAGAATGGCCTTGCGCTTGCCATCCGGCATGACCGCGTAACCGGGCATGCGTCCTCCACCCTGTCTCGTGATTTGCTCGATTTCAGCGCGGGTTTTTCGGTCGCCAATGCCAAGCAAAGGCGGAAAGCCCGCCTGCAGGTTGCCTTTGCGGTCCAATCCGTGGCAGGCGCCACAAAAAATCATGTAGTCACGCTCGCCGCGAACCAGCTTGGACCCATCGGTCTTACGCGTCTCGACCATCTGCAAAAACCAAGGCATTTCGTTGATGTTGACATAATAGATGCCATCCGGGTCGGCGGCTCCTCCACCCCATTCCATGCCGCCATCGTAGCCGGGAAACATCACCGTTTCCTTCAGGCTCGGGGCAGGAAAGGGTCCGAAGTTGGGCGAGGCCTTGATGCGATCCAAGGTGAGCTGGTGGGTCTGCGGGGAAATATTCGATGCATCCGCCTCGGTGTACTTCTGTCGCATCAGCGGCGGGGGCTTGGTCGGAAACGGTTGGGTTGGCCAGGCCTTTTCTCCTTCCAGGTCAGAGGCGGGAACCGGGCGTTCCTCGATCGGCCAAAGCGGTTCACCGGTTTCGCGATTAAAGACAAACAGCAGGCCGTGCTTCGTTCCCTGGGCCACCGCATCGATCTTTTTACCCTTGTGCGTGACCGTCACCAGCACCGGTGGACAAGGCAGGTCTTTGTCCAGCAGGTCATGGTGCACGATCTGGAAGTGCCAGATGCGCTTCCCGGTCGCCGCGTTCAGGGCAAGCACGCAGTTGGCAAAGAGGTTCGCGCCGTGCCGCCGTCCACCGTAAAAATCGGGTTCGGCGGTCTTGGTTGCCACGTAGACGATACCTCGTTTCTCGTCGAGCGATTGGCCGCACCAGGGCATCAGGCCGGTGGCGGTCTTGTAGGCGTCCTTGGGCCAGGTATCGTAGCCCACTTCACCGGGCCGGGGAATGAGATGAAAGATCCAGCGTTGGGCGCCCGTGCGCACGTCGTAGGCCCGCACTGCGCCCTTGCCTCCCACGCCACCCACGATCAAGAGATCCTTGTAGGTCACGCCGGGCGTGTTCAAACCAGAACCGAGCTTGATCGAACCTTCTTCTCCGAAATCCTTGATCACCTTGCCGCTCGCAGGGTCCAAGGCGAAGAGAATGCCGGCCACGGCGGTGAACAATCGGCGTTCACCGCCCTCTTCATTCTCCCAATAGACCAAGCCACGCTGCCGGGCCCGTCCTCTGCCCGGACCTTCCTTGGCCGGATCCCAGGTCCAGCGCACCGTTCCGGTCGCGGCATCGAGAGCCACCACCTTACGCCCGGGCGTTGGCGTGTACAGTATCCCATCCACGATCAAGTTGTTCGCCTGGTACTCCGCTTTGTCCCCGGTTTCATAGCTCCAAGCAACCTGTAGCTCCGCCACGTTGTCCCGGTTGATCTGCTTCAAGGATGAATACAGGTTGCGTTCTTTTCCGCCGAGATACACCCGCCAATCGGCGTTTTCCTTGGCATCGGCCGCGAAAGCGACGATGGCGAGAAAGAGAAAGGCTGAAGATAAAGACGCCGTCTTGGTTAGCATGTCCGCAACTTGAATCTTTCGTTGCATCGCGGCAAGTTCAGATCATCAAAAAATCGCCTCCGAGGAAAGAGATGACGCAGTGCGGCAGGGCCTAACCCCTCCTCCTCACAACAATCGCAGGCGTGCTGTAACGATTTGAGTGAGTCCGGCAATTCTTTTCACTGGCCCCACGCTGCCTGGATGGCAAAATAGCCGCATGGGACACCTGAAATTTAAGGTGGGAGAAATCACCGCCGTCATCGGCGATAATGCGGACCACGCTCCGGCTAGTGGCCATCGTGCGGGCTACAACGGTATTTGGGATTTCCAGCACAGAACCAGCATGCGTAGCATCTTTGTACCCACCTATGCCGGGCTGAACCTCGAGCACATCTTCAACGGTGAGACGGAGTTTGAGCACAACGACATTTTTTTCGAGCCGCGCCGCGCGCCGATGACATTCAGGAAACTAAACGACCAGCAGGCCGAGTTGCATCAACCCGCCACGCCGACTTTCCATGTGGAGAGCACCACCCGATTCACCCTGCGCGCCCCGTGGTATCTCGATCTGGATTTCCGGTGCACTCCTCATCAGCACGTGCACCAACGTGGCTGGTTCGGCTGCTTCTGGGCCAGTTACATCAATGGCCCCGCCGACAAGAGCTTCTATTTTCTTGGGGGTTGGCGCCCCAAGGAGTCCATGTGGATGCAGCTCTGCACCCAGGCGCATGACGACGAAAGTACCGTACGGGCGCACGACGATGACTTCAAACTCACCTGGCTGGAAGGCAGTCGTGACTCGCTCTTCAAGAACTTCTCCCGCATGCGATATGCAAAGCCGTTGTGTTACGGCAATTTCGAGAACCTAGTGTACATCCTAATGTTCAAACCCGAAGCCGGCATCCGCCTTACACACTCCCCCAGCGGCGGCGGCTTTAATAAGGATTTCAATACCACCAACCCCGCGTGGGACTGGCAGTTTATTGTGCCCAAGTACGACGTAATGCAGGAGTACGGATACCACGCCCGCGCCGTGCTTCGCCCGAGATGTTCGCGGGAGGAAATCCTAGATGAATACGAAAAGTGGACCAACGAATAGCCCATACCCATTTGTGACTCCTGCGATGGCGGGCTGTATGAAATGTGGCGCCGCACTACTCCGCAAACTCGGCGGCAAGACGGGGAAAGAATTAAAAGCTGAAGGGAAATGAAACACATACTAATCACAACAATCGCAGCCGTGGTGCTAGTGGGGTGTGGGGAGTCGCAGCAGTCGGCTCCTGCACCAGAAACACCAACTGTTGAACCCGTTGCTGAAAATACAAAACCAGAACCTACAACAGTAAAACCAGAACACCCACAAGCAAATCGTGCG
>DQOE01000208.1 GCA_015658765.1 Verrucomicrobiota bacterium
AGTCGATCAAACTCGAGATCTTCCGGCACGAGCCGCAGGTCGCGCCAGTCATCAGCGTTGCGTGGCACCCAGTTGGCCAAGTCGCCGGCGGCCAAAATCACATCCCGCGTGCCGGGCAAGCGTACGTAAGTTTGACGTCCGAACATCGCCGCCGAGCCGACCTCAAGCGACTGCTCCGTGCCGCCGCTGCTCCAGCTCACGAGCGCCTTGGCCTCGTCGAGGCCGAACGTTTTTTCGTTACCGGTCTCGGTCCATTCGGTTTCGGCAACCCTTTGGCTGACAGTGAGTTCGGCAAGTCGCTTGGCCAAGAGCGTGATGCGCTCGGGGTGCGCCGGGTAATCGGGATCGGCGACTCGCCATTGCCCGTTTATTTTTTTTGCGGTAACCGTCGTGTCACCGCGAGTGACGGCGAACGAGTCGATCGCCCCGGCGGTTAACTCCGGGAAAAGACGCTCCGCTTGGCCAAGCGTGTTGTCGGCACCCGACGAAAACAGCCCGTCAGCGACGCAGGCGATTGCCAACACCACGGCCAAGCCGCTGAGCCAAAAAAGTTCCCTCGGGTTCATGATCGTTTCATCTGTCGCCGCCACCAAAGCAGCCCAAGGCCAAGCGTGCCGCCGGGCAGCACCAAAAGCAGAAGCCAAGTGATCGACGTCATCTCAGCGCGGCTGAGGTCGATGCGATATTCGGTGACCGTGCGCGGCGCGATGGCGAGCAAGTGTTCGCGTTCGAGCAGCCAGTTGACAGCGAGGCTGGCGAAGTCGCGGTTGGCCCCGGCCTCGATCGCGCTGTTGCCGAGAAACAACGAGTCGCCGGCGACGACGAGTCGCGCCGGAGGTTGGCCGTCGTTCGCGTGCAGCTTGGCGGCGATCAACGGAATCTTTCCCTCCCTCTCAACGGAGCCTTTGTTGCCTTGGATTTGGCCAACCGCCTGGCCGGCGTCGGACGAGTGCGCGAGGATCGACACCGGCGGCGACTCGTCATTTTCCGCCTCGGGAAAACCGACAGAACGGGGAAGGAGCATTTGCAGTCGGCTGCCCAAAATCGGCTTTGTGATTGGGTGGCTGCCGAGGTCATCGACCAGCAGCAAACCGCCTTGGCCGGACTGCTCATTTTTCGAGTCGGAAACCTGATTGAATCCGATTTCAAAATCGTAATCAGCGAGAAAATTCTCGAGACCGGTCGGGCGTTGTAGCGAGTAAAAATTGAACAGCGTAAAGAGACTCCCGCCGGTGCCAACGAACTCGCGCAGCTTGGCCAACTCGCCGCGGCTGTACGGCGTGCGCGGGCCGGCGACGATCAACATTCGGCAGTCAGCGGGGATGCTGTTGGTGCCGGTAAGGGGGATTTCCTGCAGGTGCAAATCCTTCTGTTGCAGTATGTTGGAAAATTTCGAGTAACCCCATTGGCCGCCGGTGTCGCTGGCTTTGTGTTCGCCGTGGCCGATGACGAAGCCGACTTTGGTTTGGCGTCCCTGGGTCACCGCGGCAATGGCAGAGGTGAATAATTGCTCGCCTACGAAGTGCGTGCGGCGCGCTTCGCGAGTGTTGATAAATTCGGAAAAATCGAGGATCGAAAGTTCGCTTTGGCTGATCGCTTTGGCGGTGTTGTTCGCGGCGAAGATCACGCGATTCTCCGGTGAGTTGGACGGCATTTTCAACTCCTGCTGCACGGCCTCCGCACGGGTGGGATCGCGGGCAATATCGATCAACTCGAGTTTCAGCTTTGGCGACGTGCGCTCGTACTCGGTAAGCAGATTTTTGACCGGCTCGAACAGGTCAGCGTGCCGGTCGAACAGCACCACGGCACGCACGTCGTTGGTCAGCGCTCCGAGCACGTTTTTCGTGAGCGGCGACAGGCTGTGGTCTGCCGATTGAGTGAGTACGATCTGCGTGGGATTTCGCAGCGCGAGCAAGTTGGCCAACACCACGCACACCGCTGCCGTGACCGCCGAGAGGATCACGCGCCGCGAGATCACACGCCGCACCGTCGGCGAAAAACTGGCGAGTTGTTGTTCGTCACTCATCGGTTATTTCCACCGTCGGCTTTCGACTACTTTGTGCGTGAGGTAAAGGAACAGTGCAGTGAGGCTCAGGAAAAAGATCACTGCGCCGAGGTCGATCACGCCGCGCGAAAACGATTCCATGTGATTGGTCAGCGACACGTGCCGGGCGAGTTGCGAAATCCAGTCCGAGCGGTCGTCGGCGAAGTACGAAAAAAAGCCGGTGAAAAACAGCGCCGCGCCCATTGCGAAACCACTAACCGCCGCGACGGCCTGGTTGCGTGTGAGCGCCGATGCGAAGCAGCCCATCGACATGTACAGGCAACCGACGAGCAGAATGCCGAGCGCCGAGGTGACCATCGGGCCAAGCCCGAGCACCGCCGATTCGCCGACGTAAAACCGCACCACCAGCGAGCAAACCAGCAACGGCATCCAAAGAATCATGTAAAAAATTAACGCCCCGGCGAACTTGGCCAGCACGACTTGCCAGTCGCCGACGGGTGCGGTCATCAGGCTTTCATACGTACCGCTGGCCCGCTCCATCGCGAAGCTGCGCATGGTGATGATCGGCGCGATGAGCAGCAGTATCAGCCAGAAAAAATAGGTGCTGTAAAACACCTGCGTGACCGGCATCGGCGTCGCTTGGCCGTTGAGGCCGGAGAGCACGATCACGAAGCCGAGCCCGATCAAAAACAGCACGGCGGCGATGATGATGAAGCCGGTTGGCCCCTGAAAAAACGCCGACAACTCGCGGCGAACCAGTGCGCGAAAGACGCTCATTCACCGGCCTCCTTTCCGCGTGTCAGGCTGATGAACAAGTCTTCGAGCGACGGGGCTTGCCGCGACAATTCGCGTAGCGGCCAACCGCGCTCGCTGGCGCTGGAAAAAATCTTTTCGCGCGCGTCGGGGCTTTTGGAGTCGGTGAATCGGCAGCGGACGTAGCCGCCCGGTTGTTCGGCGCACTCCGCTTGGCCAAGCGCGAGTTGGGTGGCCCACTCTTTGGCGTCAGTGAGCGGTGCGCGCACCTCGGCGACGAAGGCGGCGTTGGTCTTGGCCATCAACTCATCCAGCGCGCCGCTGGCGAGCAGGCGGCCTTCGTGCAGGATGACGACGCGGTCGCAGGTCATCTCGATTTCGGAAAGGATGTGCGACGAGATCAACACCGTATGGCCACCGGCGAGATCGCGGACTAGTTTTCGCACGGAGCGAACCTGGTTGGGGTCGAGGCCGGCAGTTGGCTCGTCGAGCACGATCAACTCCGGCTTGCCCAGGAGGGCGTCGGCCATACCCACGCGTTGCCGATAGCCGCGAGAGAGTTGGCCGATGAACCGGCCGGCGACATCGGCGACACCGCACTGCTCCATTACCCC
>DQOE01000013.1 GCA_015658765.1 Verrucomicrobiota bacterium
AAGGCCCATAACATGCCGGGGCGTTTCAGGTAGCGGTAGCCGCAAACGATTGCGCCGGCGGTGAAGCAGACCAACAGCATCTCGTGGATGAAGTAGCGGCTGTAAAAAACCATGGCCGGCGACACGGCCATGAACAGCGCGGCAAAGACCGCCGCCACCCGCCCCAAGCCATCCCCAAGCGGCAGCAGCAACAAAACAAGCAGCGTCCCAAAGACGACCGGCACAACCCGGAGGATCCCTTCCCGCAACTCGACAAAACTCCCGACGCCACCAAGCCAAGCCGGGATGAGTGTCAGGTAGTTGAGCGTCGGGCCGTGGTACTCGTGCGGATCGTACTCGTAGCCCCTACCCTCGATCGTTTCGCCGAGCTTGACCGCGTTGACCGCCTCGTCGCCGTGCATGGGACGCTCCGCCAAATCCGGCAGACGAAACGCCGCCGCCGCCGCCGTGATGAGCAGGATGAGCAGGATGAAAATGGGGCGACTCATTGGATTGACTGAACACACAGCAACCCCGCGACCCCACACAGGCTATTCGCCGGGCGTTACAGGGGACACCGCACGGCAGCCGAATTGAAACAGCGGGAACGCGACCGGCCTATTTGCCGTACACTTCCACCTCGATGTAGTGATTCAGGTCGCTCGCGTTGTTGCCGCCGCTGTAAAGGCGCACATAACGGCCGCGCACACCCTTCGTGTCGAGTAGCCGTCCCTCGGAAGTCTCGACGTAATGGTTGTCCTTGCCGACACCCTGCTCGGCGGAGTTGTCGTGGTCGTTGTTGTAAACCGTGGTCGACTTCTTGAACTCCGGATCGTTCGAGACCTGCACGATGACATCAAAATAAACCCGGGCCTGCTTGTGGTAATGCCAGAACAGCATTGCGTAAATGTCGTGCTCGGCCTCGAGGTCGATGGTGATCTGCTGCGTGAACGGGCCAAGCTCCACGTAGCTGCCGTCCGCCGCCTCCCGGTCGCCGTCGGTGATCATTTTCAACTCGCCCATGATCGGCTCCTCGTCGCTGCCGCTGATCTTCTTGCCCAGCGCGAGGTTCTTCACACCCTTCGGCGCAAAAAACGGCGGACGCGGCTTGCCGAGCGGCTTCTCGAGCTGCTTCACCCCCTTGATGTTCTGCGGCGTGCCGACAAACATCGGCTTGGGCAGCTTGAGCGGCAGCGCCGTCATGCCAGCCGGGGCCTTGATTCCAGGTTTCCCCGCCGCGCTGGCTGCCGGAAGCAGACTCAGCAGAAGAAACAACACCAACGCGCAGCAAACCTGCGCCTTCAACTTCAAATCAGTTTTTACCATTTTTGGTTTTTTTAATGATCACAATCCCGCAAATAGATACGCGGCTCGGGGCATTTTCATTCAGTACTTGCTTCACTGTCAAGCTCCGAGCGGCGGAAACGGTTTCCACGTGAGCCGTGAGCCGTTGTCGGACAGTGATCCTGTAAATCCGTGAAATCCGTTTCCTGTTTTTTCTCTGCGTCTTTTTCGCTTACCCCGCTTTTACCGCCTTGACTGCGGAAGAACTCAGCCATGTCCGCCGCGCCGAGCTGGACGGCCCAGTCCAGCGGGGTTTGGCCGTTCTCAAGTTTCGCGTTCACCGCCGCCCCGTTGGCGATCAGCAACCCGGCGATCTCCCGGTGCCCCCAGTACACCGTCGAATGCAGCGGCGTCTCCCCACGGCGGTTGGCCGCGTTGACATCGGCCCCGGTACCGATGAGCAGCCGGGCGATTGCTGTGTGCCCGTGGAACGCCGCCTGGTGCAGTGCGGTCAACCCGGTGATGCCGCCCCGGGCGTTCACATCCGTCCCGGCGGCCAAGTGCCGCCGGACAACCTCGACTCGCCCCAGCTCGGCAGCATCCCAAATCGCAAGCGATGGCGGAGGTGGCACGGTGGCACAACCGGCGAGCCAAGCGGCGGCGAGCAGCGTTGGAGGAATCAGTTTCACAAAAACATCGTGTCGCTTGGCCAAGCGCTTGGCGGCGGTCATTCGGCGTGGCAGCAAGACTTGCCGTGCTTGGCCAAGCGCCAGTAATTATACGGCCAAGGCGCGAGAAAACCGGCCAGCCACATGAACGGCAGCACCCAAAGCGTCAACCGCGCGCCGCCGGCTAAAAAGTAATCCACCACGTTCATCGCCGCCTCCATGCCCAGCATGCTGATCATGCTCATGCCCAGCGCGGTGCGGAGCGCCTTGGCCAGGCCCAACTGTTTGAACAGCAAAATCGTCTCCAGCAAAACGCTTGTCCCGATCCCCGCCGTCATGGCCAGCGCCATCACCAGCATCGGCCGGCTCGCGGCCACCTCCGGCGCGCCAAACTGAAAACCGGCGATCACCCCCATGTCGCCGATGCTGCAGCCGATCAGGCACCAAAGCGTGTTGATGGCCGAGCGACGCCAAATCTGCCCGTCTGTCCACTTCATGATTAACTGACAGCGGCAAGGCGTGCGCCCTCTTCCCCCGACGACTGGGCGATGACCTCCTCGATCCAGCCGGGCAAACGGTCGATGGTTTCACCGAGCAACGCGCTGCACTCCTCATCCGGCAAGGCGCAGCTGTTCTGGACGCCGTTGACAAAGCCGCTCCAGATTTGCCTGCCGAACTGCAGCAAGCCCTCCCGAACCGGCACCGAGTGGATCGACAGAAACATGCCAAACACAATCGGGTTCCATCCCCTCGCCTCGCCGGCCACCACGCATTTGCGGAATCGCTGCATCATGCGCTGATCGTACATCGGCTTGAGTAGACGCAACTGCTCGCGCCCGACCGACAGGCTCGCCCGGGCAAACGGCATCAGCGAAACGTTGGCCGACAACTCGGCGTCCAGTTCCAGCAGCTCCCGAAACTGTCCACGGTTGGCAAACCAATACGCCGACTGCACCGCCGGCAACTCGATCGGCCGCAGGATGTCCCGCTCGTACCGTTCAAGAAACAATCGCAGCCCGCACAGATCGCTCACCGTCTCGATGTCGAACGGCTGCGGGTTTGTCTCGTTGTTGGATGGCGTGTCGCTCATCAGTCAAGCCACGCTACGACGAACCATTCCGGCGTCGCGAGAGAAAAAGTTTTGGCCGCCGAACGCTTTGTGCTTGCCTTCCGCGCAATCATCCGCTTGGCCAAGCGGAACCCCCTCGCCCCGTCACGGTCAATTGGATAGTCTCCCGCCAGTCATGCGGGCAGTCATCCAGCGGGCGGGCGAGGCATCCGTCACCATCGGTGGCCAGGTGCGCGGCAGTATCGGCCTTGGCTTCGTCGTGCTGCTTGGCATCGAGGACGCCGACACCGCCGCCGACATCGAGTGGCTCTGCGGCAAGATCGCCCGGTTGCGCGTCTTCAACGACGACGACGGACTGATGAACAACTCCCTCGCCGATGTTGGCGGCGGCGTGCTGGTCATCAGCCAGTTCACCCTTCACGCCAGCACAAAAAAAGGCAACCGCCCCTCCTTCACCCGCGCCGCCAAGCCGGAGGTCGCCATCCCGTTGTACGAACAATTCATCGCCACGCTGGAAAGCGAACTTGGCCAAGCGGTGCAGGTCGGCGAGTTCGGCGCGGACATGAAAGTCGCCCTCATCAACGACGGCCCCGTCACCCTCACCATCGACACCAAAAACCGCGAGTGAGCGTTTCTTTTTAGCGTTGATTGGCGTCCATTCGTGGTTCTGTTTTTTATCCGCAGATTTCGCGGATACGCGCAGATTTTTTCATCTGCGAAACTCTGCGTCATCTGCGGATAACTTCGCTTGGCCAAGCGCGGGCTTTTCTCTTTGAGTGACAGGCTGTAGTTTCCCGGCGCGTTCGATTCTCATGAAAACTCTTACGACTTCGATTGTGGCGCTGGCGTTGGTTGCCGGTGCGTTCGCCCAGGGCAAGGAACAGCCGCTTTGGCCAAATGGCACGCCCGGTGCCAAGGGCGACTCACCCCGCGACATCCCGACGCTGACGCCGTTCCTTGCCCCGGCCGGCAATAACTCCGGCTCGGCGATTGTCATCTGCCCCGGCGGCGGTTACGGCGGCCTGGCCGCGCACGAGGGCGCGACTTACGCGCAGTTCCTCCAACAGCACGGCGTCAGCGGGTTCGTACTCAAGTACCGGCTTGGCTCGGCCGGTTACCGGCACCCGGTCATGCTGGGCGACGCGGCGCGCGCGCTGCGAACCGTCCGCGCCAATGCGAAGCGCTGGAACATCGACCCGGACAAGATCGGCATCATGGGTTCCTCCGCCGGCGGACATCTGGCCTCGACGCTCTTGACGCATTACAACGACGCCGACCCGCAGGCCGCCGACCCGATCGACCGCGTCAGTTCGCGGCCAAGCTTGGGCATCCTCTGTTATCCGGTGATCTCGATGGGCGAGTTCACGCACCGCGGCTCCAAGCGCAATCTGCTCGGCGACAAACCGGCGGCGGAACTGGTCAAGCTGCTCTCGAACGAACTGCAGGTCACGCCCGACACGCCGCCGACGTTCCTGTGGCACACGGCCGAGGACAAGGGGGTTCCGGTGGAGAACAGCCTGCAATTTGCGGCCGCACTGCGCAAAGCCGGCGTGCCGTTCGCGCTGCATGTTTATCAAAAGGGCCGCCACGGGCTTGGCCTCGCCGACAAGCCGCCGTTCAAAAACACCCATCCGTGGGCCGGCGACCTGGTTTTCTGGCTGAAAGCGCAGGGGTTCATCGCCGAATAATCCGCGCTTGGCCAAGCGCTTTGCCTTGCTGTACGCTGCGCGCCCCTGAAAATGGAATTAAGCAACGACGAAATCAGGCGCTACTCCCGCCACCTCATCCTCCCGGAAGTCGGGATGGCCGGCCAAAAGAAACTCAAGGGCGCGAGCGTGCTGTGCATCGGCACCGGTGGGCTGGGCTCGCCGATCAGCATGTACCTCGCCGCCGCCGGCATCGGCCGGATCGGCTTGGTGGACTTCGACGTGGTGGACTTCTCGAACTTGCAGCGGCAGATCGCCCACGGTACGGAGGATGTCGATCGCTCGAAAGTCGATTCCGCCACGGAGACGATCAACAGCATCAACCCGAACGTGATCGTGGACAAACACGAGACGGCGTTCACCAGCGAGAACGCCATGGGCCTCGTCGCCGACTACGACATCGTGGTCGATGGCACAGACAACTTCCCGACGCGCTACCTAACCAACGACGCCTGCGTGCTGCTCGGCAAGCCGAACGTGTACGGCTCGATCTTCCGGTTCGACGGCCAGGCGAGCGTGTTCGCGCCAGGCCTCGGTGGCCCGTGCTACCGCTGCCTCTACCCCGAGCCGCCACCGCCGGGCATGGTGCCCAGCTGCGCCGAGGGCGGCGTACTGGGTGTGCTGCCCGGAATCGTCGGCTGCATCCAGGCCACGGAGATCATCAAGCTTGCGTTGGGCGAGGGCGATTCGCTCGTCGGCCGACTGCTGATTTTCAATGCGCTCGAGATGAAGTTCCGCGAAGTCAAGCTGCGCCGCGATCCGAAGTGTCCGTTGTGCGGCGACAACCCGACCGTCAAGGAGTTGATCGACTACAACCAGTTCTGCGGCATCCCGGATCAACCGGAGGAGCCGGATGAAAACCCGGACGAGGTTGACGTGCAGGAAATGAAGCGCGCGCTCGACAACCCGGATCTCGGCATCGCCGTCGTCGATGTGCGCGAAGCGGACGAGTTCGAGATCGCCAAGGTCGAGGGCACGACGCTCGTGCCGCTCAGCCAGATCGAGCAGCGATTCACCGAGCTGGATGCCAACCAGACAATTTACCTGCACTGCAAAGCCGGGATGCGCTCGCTCAAGGCGCTTGGCTTCCTGCGCAAGCAGGGCTTCAAGTACCTCAAAAGCGTCAAGGGCGGCATCACCGCCTGGTCCGAGGAAATCGACCCGAACGTCCCGAAATATTGAAGTTCTCGGTGCTCGGTTTCCCAATCCTGTTCAGCCTGTCCATCCATCTTCATTTCCTGATGGAAGAGGGAGCTTGGCCAGGTTGTCCTCGCGGATGATGAACGGCTCGAATGTGGCCCGGTGGCTTGGCGGGATGAGCGCCTTGAACACCGCCTCGGCTGCGTCGTAATCCCGCTCCAGCACCTGCCCCACCTCGTGCAGTTGGGCGATCACTTGCGACTGCGAATGCGGAATGCTCAACACCAGCATCTCGCGCACCGGCCGCAGTTGCTTGCCCAGTTCCGCCATGAACGCCTCGAAGCCTTCGCCTGTGCTGGCCGAGACCACGATGGAGTTCGGATGCAGATCCGTGAAACGCTTGGCCAAGCCGGGGGTGGTGACGCGGTCGATCTTGTTGAACACCATCAGCGTCGGCTTGTCGGCCACGCCCAACTCGTCGAGCACGACGTTCACCGCCTCGATTTGTTCCTCCACCTGGGGCGAACTGATATCCACGACGTGCAGCAGCAAGTCCGCCTCGATCACTTCCTCGAGTGTCGCCTTGAATGCGACGACCAGGTCGTGCGGCAGCTTGCGGATGAAGCCCACCGTGTCGGAAAGCAGCACGTTTTGATTCGTCGGCAGGCACAACCGCCGCGTCGTCGGGTCGAGCGTCGCGAACAGCTTGTCCTCGGCGAGCGCCGAGGCGCCGGTGATGGCGTTGAACAGCGTGGACTTGCCGGCGTTCGTGTAGCCGACCAGCGAGCCAAGCGGCCACTGGTTGCGCTTGCGGCCGGTGCGCTGGACGCTGCGATGGCGCATGACCAGCTCGAGGTCGCGCTGAATCTTGTCGATGCGCTCGCGAACCTTGCGGCGATCGACCTCGAGCTGGCTTTCGCCCTCGCCGCCGCGCATGCCGATGCCGCCCTTCTGCCGCGACAAGTGAGTCCAGAACCGCGTCAACCTCGGCAGCAGATGGTTCAGTTGCGCCAGCTCCACCTGCAGCTTGCCCTCGCGCGTGCGGGCGCGCTGGGAGAAGATGTCGAGAATCAGCGCGGTGCGATCGAGGATTTTGCACTCGAAAACCTTTTCAAGGTTGCGGCCCTGGGCCGGGCTGAGTTCCTCGTCGAACACCACCGTGTCCACCTCGGCCTCTTTGCACTGCTCCGCGAACTCGCGCGCCTTGCCGGGGCCGATGAACGTCGCGGCGTTGACCCTGTCGAGCCGCTGGGTGCCGCGTCCGGCGACCTCCCCACCCGCCGTGCCGACCAGTTCCTCCAACTCGTCGAGCGACTCGTCGATGCACCACGCATCCTGACCCTTTAGCTGCACGCCAACGATGAAGACCCGCTCGGTCTCGCGATTGATGATTTCGACCAGTCCCTTCACAATCTATCTGGTTGCCAACTGGATCACGCGGATGACATCACCCGCCCGGAGCTTCGCGCCGCCCAGCTTGGCCAACTGCTTCCATGCAACGCGGAGAATCTTCTCCGGCCGGATGATCTCGAACACCTTGAGGCGCGGATCCAGCTTTGCCGCCGCCAACGCGACGTTCAAGCTCATGCCATCGACAAACGGAATGGAGGAAACCACTCCGGTGGCGGCATCGACAAACGTCACCGCGCCGGCCTTGGCCAAGTCGAGCAGCGCTCGGCCGGACGCCTTTCCCACCGAAACCGCCACCTCGCCGCCGGCCTTGATCGTGGCCACGGCGACTTTGCCGGTGGCTTTGCCCGCGACCTTGACTGTGCCGGTGGCCAGCGACGTCACGCCGCTGGCCGTTTTCCGGGCGATCGTGCCGCAACCCGCCGCCAGCATCGCGCAAGTCAACAGGGCGGCGACGGACAACAGGCGGCTTCCTTGGCCAAGCGGCGATCGCAACATCACTCGACGCAAAGTAGCACGAACAACTGTCGCATCAAAAGCTGTTTCACTTGGCCGGGCCGACCTGCAGTGCCGCCAACAAATCGAGAACATCCTCGCGGTTGAAACTGTTGAGCAGGCCAACCGGCATCGGCGAGAAGGTGGAATCGTTCCGGGTGGCGATGGCGCTCCGCTGAATTTCGCGGGTGAGCGTCGGTTGATACGGGTTGGGCGCGAGCAACAGCGACTTGTCCCTCTCGGCCACCAACCGCCCCGCGATCAACTCGCCCTGCTTGGTCGTTATGGCCACGTTGCGGTATTTGTCGTCGATCACCCTCGACGGCTCGAGGATCGATTCCAGCATCGCCCGGGCATCGAACCGCGCCCCGA